>MHFL01000051.1:9756-16852 GCA_001804165.1 Omnitrophica bacterium RIFCSPLOWO2_01_FULL_45_10
GTATCGCCTTCCTCGTGTTCCTGCCCTTTATCCCATCGATTTTGCCCGTATAGAATCCGGCGCTCTTTAACGAGACCTGAATCTCCTTAACGCGCTCTTCGCCCTTACCGCCCCTTGAGCGAACGCCGATATTTGTCCTCGGCCTTCTTTCGGTTTTCAACTGCTCTACTTTCTCGGTCTGTTCACTCACTACCCGCTCCTGCTCCATCTGTCGGGTCTCGACGCCCTCCACCCTCGACTCAAGTGTATCTACACGCGTCTTTATTCCCGTTACTTCCTCTCTTAATTTCTTGGGCGCGGTCCCACAGCCCGCTACCGCTAATATTAAACATATAATTGCGATAGGCCATACAATTTTTATTTTCATAACGCCGCCTTTCTATGATTAATTTTTTAACATGCCGATTAAGAAAATTATATATCTTGTCAAAAAAAATGCAAGATAAAACTTAAGTTTTCAATTTTTTCAATAATTTCACCGCTTCTTCGACTGATGCGTTTTCATGCACTATCTTGCGGATGGCTTTTATCATTCCTACAGCGTTTGGTGACTGCCAAATATTTCTGCCCATGTCTACGCCTTTTGCGCCTTTTTTTATGGCGCTTTTGGCAAGTCTCAATGCGTCATGTTCGGTTTTAAGTTTCGGACCGCCCGCTATCACAAGCGGCACGGGGCACCCCTTCACAACTTTTTCGAATTCCTCACAGTAATATGTCTTTACCGCCTGAGCGCCCAATTCCGCGGCGATTCGACAACATAATGCCAGATATCGCGTGTCGCGTTTCTCAAGTTCCTTTCCGACAGCCGTGACGGCCAGGACAGGGATGCCGTATCTCTGCCCCTCATCTACGAGTTTGCCAAGCGCGATAAGTGTCTTATGCTCATGTTCCGTACCCACGTATATCGAAAAGGCGATTGCGGACGCGTTCAACCGTATTGCCTCTTCCATTGAAGTCTGAATGTCCTCATTGGAAAGCGCCGGGCCTACGATGCTGTTTCCTCCTGATACCCTCAATATAATCGGTACGGGCAAATTCGCGTCTACGCAATTTCTTAAAATCCCCCGTGTCAGCATGAGCGCATCCGTAAAGGGGATGAGCGGCTTTATTGTCTTTGCCGGTTCTTCAAGTTTTGTGAGGGGCCCTAAAAAATATCCGTGATCGATCGCGAGCCACACCGCACGTCCCGTTTCAGGACTAATCAGTCGGCTCATCCTATTCTTCATTCCCCAATCCATTATATCCTCCGTTATTTCAACTTTTCTTTCATCTCATTCAATTCCTGCCGCAATTCCTTCGGCATGCGCTCATCAAACTTATTAAAAAAGTCCTCGATGTCCAAGGTCTCTTGTCGCCAGTCTTTACTATTAATTTCAAATAATTTTTCCATCTCGTTATTAGCGATATTCAATCCGGTGAGTTCTAAATCTTTTAAATGCGGCATGAACCCTATCCCGGTCTCTTTTGCCTCAACGCGATTGTTGACCCTATCCACTATCCACTTCAGGACCCTTATATTCTCCCTGAACCCGGGCCAGATATAATTACCTTCGTCATCGACCCTGAACCAGTTCACTGAAAATATCTTTGGGGGACGCGTCAACTTCTTTCCTATATTAAGCCAATGCTTAAAATAATCGGCCATGTTGTAGCCGCAGAATGGAAGCATCGCCATAGGGTCGCGCCTTACGACTCCGACTTCATGAACCGCGGCGGCGGTTGTCTCGGAACCCGTCCTCGAACCCAGGAATACGCCGTTCTGCCAATTGAATGCCTCGACGACTAATGGCTTGACATGCATCCTTTTGCCTCCGAAGAGAATGGCGGAAATGGGCACCCCTTTCGGGTTGTCGAATTCATGGGAAAGCGTGGGCGCGTTGTAAATCGAAACCGTGAATCTTGAGTTGGGATGCGCGGCCTTAATGCCCCGGCCGCTGTCCCAGTGCCTGCCCTGCCAATCGAGCAAATTTTTCGGAGGTGTTCCATCAATGCCTTCCCACCACGGCTCATTCTTATCGACATCGAACGCTGTATTTGTAAATAACGTCGGGTAAAACTTTTTTCTCTTCAATGTCTTCATCATGTTTGGATTGGTATTTACGGATGTGCCCGGCGCGACGCCAAAAAGCCCCGCCTCAGGATTTATAGCCCACAACCTTCCGTCGGGCCCGATGTTGAGCCACGCGATATCGTCTCCTATCGTCCACACCTTATAGCCGGGCAGGCTCGACTCTAACATCGCCAGATTTGTCTTCCCGCAGGCGCTCGGAAGCGCGGCGGTAATGTAGGTAACATCGCCTTTGGGGTCCTCTATGCCTATTATTACCATATGCTCGGCAAGCCAGCCCTCATTAAATCCAAGCCATGAAGCGATCCTCAAAGAAAAACATTTCTTGCCTAATAGGGCGTTTCCGCCATAGCCCGAGCCGATAGACCAGACGAAATGCTCGTCAGGAAAATGCGTTATGAACCGCCTCTCAGGGTTGAGGTCGCCGATCGAATGGAGCCCTTTGACGAAATCGTCTCTCTCCCCTATCTTCTCGGTCACCGACTTGCCCATCCGTGTCATTATCCTCATGCTTATCGCGACATAAGCGGTATCGGTCAACTGAACGCATGCCTTGGCATACGACGATTCAGGGTGTCCCATCATATAGGGAAGCACGTACATCGTCCTTCCGCGCATACAGCCGTCCGATAACTTTGCCAACCTTTCCTTCGCCTCATGGGGACTGATCCAGTTGTTATTTGGCCCTGCTGTCTCTTTATTCGGATGGCACACATATGTAAGATGCTCTGTGCGGGCCACGTCGGTAGGGTGGCTTCTGCAGAGATATGAATTAGGGAATGTCTTGTGGTTCAGTTCATGGAATACGGGATGGCCGGCGATGCGTTCTTCCTTCATGCCGCACTCTATCAACTTGTGCGCCTCCTCGTCAGAGCCGTCGCACCAGTATATCTTCTTAGGCTTAGTCAATCTTGCCTGCTCGTCAACCCATTTCTCAAGTGGCGTCATTATTCCTCATAATAAAAACTTAGGGTTACGGGTAACGGGTTACGTATCTCGTTACCCGTAACCCGATGTTATCTACCAGGTTCTAGTATAACCTTTATCGATTCCCGCGCCTCGCCTACAAGTCTGAATCCTTCCTGAATCTCCGCTAACCCTAAACGATGTGTTATCATATCATAAACATTGATTTTTTTCGACCTAATTAATTTGAGCGCCTCGATGTGGTCTTGAGGGCTCCCCGCATATGAACTCATAATCGTCACTTCGTTCCGCCAGAATATATCATTTATAGAAATAGGGATCTCGGCGCCTTTATCTGTGGCGGCGAAGACGAGGATTGTGCCGCTTCTCTCTACGGATTTCAATCCTTGCTCAATCGCGGATGTTGCGCCCGCCGAGATTATAACGAAATCGGCCAAGTATCCGCCGTTTAAATCCTTAAAAGTTTCAGGACTATATTCATTCGCTTTTATCGCGTAATCGGTGCCGAACTTCTGCGCGGCCTTCAATCTGTATTCAACGAGGTCCGTCGCGACGATGCGTTTTGCGCCGTTTAATCTCGCAAGTTGTATGTGAAGCAATCCTGAAATTCCGCTTCCGATAACGAGAACTGTTTTACCTTTACTGAAGCGCATGAGCCGCTGGCCCCTTATAACGCACGCGAGCGGCTCAATGAATGTCGCCTCTTCAAAAGATACACTTTTCGGTATCAGGTATGTGCCCTTCTCCACATTTATCTTTGGGATACGCACGTATTCAGAAAATCCGCCCGGATCAAAATTCGTCTTTCTAAGCATATCGCAGACCGTCTCGTGCCCATCTAAACAAAATCTGCATTCGCCGCAGGGAACATGATGAGAAACAGAGACTCTATCGCCTGCCTTTAAACGCCGCACTCCTTTGCCGACCTCGACAATGACGCCGGCAATCTCATGGCCCAAGACAAGCGGCACCCTATTTATGCGATACCATTCCAGGCAATCGGTCCCGCATATCCCGCTTGCTTCGACCTTCACGAGAAGTTCGCCTTCGCCTATTCTCGGCTTAGGCCTTTCCTCGATCCGAATATCTTTATTGCTGTAATAGACCGCGACGCGCATAAGTGCGTATTATATTATCAAATCGTCCCCTTCAACACAATATAAAATTATTTGAAAATACAATCGGTCTGTGGTACAATTCTCGACAGTAGTTGAGTTAAATAAGCTTATTGACATGTTCGCGTTATATTTTTCACACTCCCCTGTAGCTCAGCCGGTAGAGCACGTGGCTGTTACGGGTTAGCAGCCTCCGGCGGAAACGCCGGAGTGGAAAAGCGGGTAAATTCAGGGAAAGCCCAAGCGGTCAACCCTGAGCCAAGTCCGCCGAAGCCTATCTTCACCGAATAACATCATGGCAACGGTGGAAAGGTGCAGAGACTAGACACTCGCTGCCTACGTTCTTTCGTCATTGCGAGGAGGCCTAAGACCGACGAAGCAATCTCAAAGAATATGGCAAAGGTATAGTCCGACTCTCCGAGTAATCGGAGTCAGATCGTAACCACGCTGTCAGAGGTTCGAGTCCTCTCGGGGGAGCCAATTGTGACGAGAAGGCCCTTTAGCCCATAAGCTGAAGGGCTTTCTTATTGTGGCATTTAGGGTTACGTCATTTACGGTAGGGTTCTGAAGTATAATCTTGATAAGTTGCCTTTTAATGTCAGGTTCAGAACGTTTGAATATGGCCGGGGCCTTATTAGCGAGGTTAAGCAGGTAAATTGCCGTCGTGTAATAATTAGAATCGGTTTCTTGAAGGTTTTTTAATTTAGTATTTATATTCGATTGTTCTGATCTATACTCTATTAACTTTTTGTTATAGAAACTCTCAGTAATGCTACCGTCAAGTTTATCCTCATACATCTTTTCAATGCGTTTCTGTAATACGTCATATTGACCCTTTAGCTCAGTAGAAACATCATTATAATAGTCAACCTTGCCTTGATGTGATTTTTTCAATATATTGCTTATCGATTTAACGATCTTATCGGGAATGTGTATTTTATCAATATAGTCGGAAAATTGTTTTGTGATCTCTTCTTCCCGGAGCCACTTTGTATCGCATTTGGCGTGATATTCAGTGCAATGATAGTAAATATATTTGCCTTTCTTTCTCTCAGGCGTATAGGCGCAACCGCATTTTTCACAACGAATCAGGCCCCTGTATAGATAGGGCAGTCCGGCGTATTTGAATGGCTTTTTGTGAAATCCTGCCTTAATAGCCTGCACCTTATCAAATAAGTCCTTAGAGATAATGGTTTGGTATCTATGAGGGTAAAGCATGCCTTTATGACGGTTTAAACCGCAATAAAAGGGCTCTTTAAGGATGAAGTCAATCCTTCCCTTAGGTAACGCAAGATTAAAGTCCTCTTTGACCTTTTGGCTTACTTGATCCATTGAGAAGGCTTCGGTAGCATACCATTCAAAAATACGCTGTATTACCTTTGATTTAAAGGGATGAGGCTCGATCCAGCATTTGTCGTCTTCTGTTCGAGTATTGACATATCCGATAGGAGCCTTGCCGGGCCGTTCGCCATTTTTTAGCTTATGCTCAATACTTCGCTTGACGTTATCGCTTATCTGTAGAACGTAGCTCTTAGCCATGAATACGGCCAAATCCCAGCGTTGTATCTCTGAGCTGTTAGAATCTTGATGGATAATAAGGTTTTCCCGGATAAAGTGAATTTCGAGTTTACCTTGTTTTCTGAAAGTATCTAAAAGGACGGATTCCTTAAAGCTTCTCTGTAGCCTGTCAACAGTTTCAACGATCAGGGCTATCCTTTCAGTTGTTTGCTTGATTTCGTCTATTACAAGCTCAAATTTAGTGCGTTGGTCTTTAATAGATGATTCGTCAAATTGATGTTCGCTTTTAATTTCAAAGCCTTTTCGTCGGACGTATTCCCGGGCCCTTTCCAATTGGGCCGGGATAGAATGGCCTTCTGTCATTTGGTCTTCTGTAGATACTCTGGCTAAAATTATGGCTTTCATAATAATTTTTCTACTGGTTGCCAGTTTTTATCTTGGCTAATTTTGCCTTCTTTATATTGGTATTTTTCAGAGCCGTTATAATTCCAAACACCATTTTCAAAAACCACTATACCTGAAACATAGTTCTTGCCCAATTCTTTTAGTCTTAACACCAATGCTTTGGCTTTGTCAGCCGTTTTCGGGTCTGTCGCAGTTTGGTCTTTTTTGGTATCAAAGATGATAACCTTACCGCTTTTTAAACGTATGATGAAGTCGGGATAAAATAGGGCTTCTTTGCCGTCAATGCTATTAAAATATTTGACAGCAAAATACTCTTTTCCTTGATTGCCGTTTTTAAACCACCAGTCAATTTTCTTGCCCTTGCTTTCAAGATATTTGATGAATGACAATTCATTTTCTTTGCCTTTATAAGCTTTTAATACGAAGCATTTATCCAGAGCGCAAAGTTTTTGTGGCACTTCTTCGTAGTCTTCCGTAAAATCATACCTTTCAAGAATTTCAAAAGCCGGAGCTTCCTGCTCTTCTTGTTTTTCCTTTCTATATTTTAAGATAGCTTTTGCAGTTGGTTTAAAATCAATCAAAGCTTTGGTTATTGCTGGCCTGAATTTACTGCTTGCACCTTTCTGTATATCTTTAACAAAAACTCTATAGTAATAATCGCTTTCCTTACTCAATACAGAATGAAACCAAACCCGAATTGCTGATTTAAATACACCCCACGCACGGGCAACATTTGTATATTTTGCTTTTTCATCGGTTTGCTCTTTTAAGAGCATAAGACAAAAATAATTAAAAGTTCTTTCTACGTCATTGGTTGACATTTCCAGTTCAACATCAACACCTCTTTTTTTAAACTCATAAGCCATTTGATCTAAATCTTCAAATTTGGCGTTGGCAATAATGCTGTTGGTTAGTCTGCGGCTTAAATCAATACCTGCTTTTTTTAGTTTTGCCTCAGCTTTGCCCATTGCTTGTAAGTCTAATTTGGTAATGCCAAAATAGGCGTTCATTGAGTTCATAAAACTCTCTTGAAATTTAGATGAGGCCGGAATATCACCGTAGT
>MHFL01000051.1:16874-23968 GCA_001804165.1 Omnitrophica bacterium RIFCSPLOWO2_01_FULL_45_10
TTGTAATTTTACATTTTTATTCCCTTGCTTTCGGTAAGCGTGTTGGCTCGGTATTTCATTTTTCTTTAAATCCGGCAATTCAACTTGGCTCCGCTTATAATTTGTATATAAATAGCCAGCTCTTAAATTAGGATGGTTTTTATAATCTTCCCTTGCTTGAGGTTCCGCCATTCTTAAAATACGACCAACTGTTTGGGTATAAAATGTTTCCTTTTTTATTTCCCTGAACATAACCAAAACGCTGGCCCGGGGACAATCCCAGCCCGTTCCTGCGGCCTGCTTAAAAAGCATAAAATTAACCTTACTATCATTATCCGATATAAAATTCAAGTTTTCTTGTTTGCCATCAAACCATTTAGCTATTTCTCGATTTTTAACGCCATTTGTAGCTAAGAATCGGCTTACTATTTCCTCTTTCGTTTTATCGCCTTTAGCTATAAGTTCTTTGTCATCATTGGGCAACTGGATGAGCATAAGCGGGTTTATATCCTTGTCCAATGCTTTAAATTCGTGCAATAACTCTTGTCTTTTTTCCATCCCCAAAATCAACAGCACCTCGTCTAAATCTTTACCTTTGTATTTTTTTAAGTCTTCTTCGGTTTGCACTAAAATCTTTTCTTTGATCAAACCCTCGTCAACAACCCGTTCTCGATCTACTTCTACAAAGCCTTTTAAACGCCTCGACGCCAACTCATCTTTTTCGTCCGGCGTTGCAGTTATGTGCACAATTACTTTAGGATCAATCAGGTCAATTATTTCCTGCGCCAGCTCCGTTGCCTTATGAGTATGTGCCTCATCTACTAACAAAATAATTTCTCGTCCAGCTTTCTTTGTTTCAACAATTACATCTTCAAAATAACTGCCGCTTTCTTTTTTAAATCGTTCGTCTTTTGGCTTGCGTAATTTAAGTTTGCGGGTTGTAGCATTGTCCTGCACAACCTTTTGCCAGTTCAAAAACAAAATATCATTTTCATACAATTTGCCCCTATTTATATCGTTTACAGATAACAGAGCATTTTCTAAATTATTTTCAAAATACTCTTTAAACTTATCCCTGCTTTGCATTGCTAAATCATCGCTAAATGTAATCCAAACAAACGCCTTGTCAATTTTCCATTGCGGTAGATGGTTTAATCCTTTTATAAAATGGGCAATAGTTAAAGTCTTGCCGCTTCCAGTAGGGGATTTAAAAACCAATGGTAATTGTCGATCTCGATTTTTCCAAAGCTTCAAAAAAGCTTCGTTTAAATCGTCAATCGCTGTTTTTTGAAATGGCAAAAGGTTAAATGCTGGCATAGTTAAACAAGGTTATAAATCTGTTTGTAAATTTCTAAAATAGGTTGCGGGATAGTTTTAACTTTAATATTTTTGTCATCCGCGAAATCGTTAAATTCAAATTCCTTTTCCCAGCTAAAAATATATACAACCACTGGTTTTTTTAGTTTCTTAACCTTTTCAATGAAATCATCAAACTTGCCAAATTCTTCCCTAAAATACACGGCTGTGCATTGTTTTGGATTTTCAAAAATCTGCCAATAATTATTCTGCTCAACTTGATCAAAGGTATTTTCGGCTATGGCTAACATACCGCCTGCGTTATGTGCTAATTCGATCTTATCTGCGTCATCAGCTTTAAGAATATTGTTTTTACCAACAAAACCCGTCTTAAAATATTTTATGGAATTGCCCAAGCCTTTTTTTGAATTGTAGCCTTTTACAGCATTCTTAATTCGAGGGTAGCAAATATCTGTCATTATTTTTTGTTTTTTTCCATTAGTTATTTCGTCATTATTGGTGATCAATATAAATTGTCTATTATTTTTATCCTGCTCGTTTAAATCCATTACTGCCTCTGCTGTAGTGCCGGAGCCAGCAAAAAAATCTAAGACAATGGCATTAGGCTTATCGATTAATCCTAAGAGTTTTCTTATAAGTTTTAACGGTTTTTTCCCATTTGTAAAATCAACCCCGCCTTCCATGTATAAAGACGCATTAGGTATGTCCCAGACGTTTGTCATTTTTGCATTTTTGTATAACTTGCTATTTTCGTAAAAAGTAGTATTTGAAAGCCAAGCAATGATTCTGCCGTTTAAAAAATAAGTTTTTACAACCTGTCCAGCATCTCTGCCCTTAGTTGGTATATATTCCAAATAAGACAAACCCTCTTTTGGTATATCATCTTTGATTGCTAAAATCATTCCACCATTTGGATTATAGTCAGCAAAAATTTTATCTCTATTTTTTACATACTCTTTAAACGAAAGCTTAGTGGTTCTTCCTATTTTTGCTTCCAAGCACTTGTAAATTTTAATATTCCCAACATTCTGTCGGGAAATTTCTTTTACAAACTTTGATTTACCAAAGTCTAAAATTATTTTATTATAACTGCCGCTTTGCTCCTTTATTTCTTGAAAGTCAACGGGTAGGTCTTTGAAGGTATTTTTGAAAGTGGTCAAATCTTTTGCATATGTTAAAACATATTCACTAACATCAAAAATAAAACTTTGTTGTCCAACGCCTGCGGGATCTTTCACTTTCACCGTAATTAGACTAATGAAGTTTTTATCTAAAAAAATCTCATCGCATAATAATTTGAGCTGTGCCAACTCATTTATGTCAATATTTATAAAAATTACTCCTGCTTCTTTAAGAATATCTTTCGCTAACTCAAGCCGTTTCCGCATAAAAGACAACCAATAACTATGTCGTAAAGGATGGTCAGTGGGCACTTCTGTGCCATCAGGAAATTTAGCTAAGAACCTCTTATCTTTATATTTAAAATCGCCGGAGCCAGTGTTATATGGCGGGTCTATGTAAATAACATCAACTTTCCCTTTATGGGTGTAGTTTAAACAAGTTAAAGCGTGATAGTTATCGCCTTCGATAAGCAAGTGTGTTGGTTTGCCGTCTTTGCTGTTGATCGCAAGTTTTGGCACTTCTTCTAAAATCGGCAATTTGTTTTCAACATCATCTTCAAATGCTTCCGGCACATCAAGCCAAACCAAACCAAACTGATTTTGCTTTAGCTCTATTGCTTCGTATTTAGCAATTTTTTTATTGAGCCGTGCAATTTCGTTTTCTAATTGCGATCTTTTATTATCTTCAATCGATCGTGTCGTATGCTTCATTTGGTCTTTGCCTTATCTAATAGCTTTTTAATCTGATGGATTTGAATTTTGCTTGGTTTGTTTTTGTCATTGAGCCATCTATTGACAGTAGAAAAAGCAACGCCTAATTTATCGGCAAGTTCTTCTTGTGTTATTTTGTGGTCTAATCGGTAGGTTTCTAATTGATTGATGAGTTTGTCAGGCATATATAGCATTTTATAGCAACCTTTATTTAAGTCAAGTATTATTTAATAAAAAGTCCCTCAGCCGTAACGGCTTTAAATCCTCCATAGATTGTCCCATTACTTTAATAGGCGCAAAGGATTGCTCAGGAAATTTACAATGCAAGAGGTCATTGTTAAGTCTATTCCAATTATGTTTGCCATAAGTTTTTATAACCTCTTGAAATTCTCTGATTCCAATATCATCAATGATAAGCTTAGTGGCACATATCTGCAACATCTTTCGTATTTTTATTGTGGGATTATGTATTTTAATATCGCTTATAAGCTGGCTCTTGCTTTTAGGATGATAAGCAAGCAGGGCGTATCCATTCTTAATTTGTTCAAGATATAATAACAAGACTTGCCGGGCAATGCTTTCTTTAAAAAGCTCCGAAAAGGTCGTATATGCTTGGATGTTTAGTGTCTTTAGGATTTCTTTGATCTTGGCCCGTTTGCCCAGCCGTATTTCCATTCTTAACACTTCAAAGGGCCTCTTAACCTTAAACTGGTCGAATAGCTCAAACTGTATTGCATTATCTCTTTCAATGGCCCTTTTTTCGCTTATTTTGGCCTTTTGTAGGTCTTTTGTCTTGTCATATAAGCATATCTCGTATGAATTGGCCCGAAACCTAAGACAATGGCCCTCATTGCGAAAATCCGTCTGATTCAGGTCTAATTTCTGATTCAATTTTATCTTTGATAACTCCTTCAAAATATTATAGGGTATTGAATAATCCGTTAAGGCAATATTCTTAGAATAGTGGATCGATGAAACCGGGGCCTCTCTCAATACGTGCGGGGCCACTACAACACCCATGCCGTAAAGGGAATCATAAAGACGCTTTATTATATCATCAAACTGGCCCTCGCTAACTTCATCAAAATTATTGCCGAATATCAGTTTTGGTATCGAAAATTCAATCCGCAAGGTTGTAATATAGCCGAGTTTCCCAATGCGCCGGGTTACGGTTAAACGAGGTCTGTATATGCCTCTTTCTAATTCGTCAGTTGTCGGATTCTGAACGCATTTCACAAAGCCATTTCGGCCCAACGTATAATAAGGGGCCTGAAATAGTCCGGCAGTAGACGGATTAAATCTGCCGTGATCGCTTATAGAAAATTGCTCAGGCCCTAAGGTTAACACTATCGTATCGATCATTAAATTTCATTACCTCTTCGAGTTTCTTTATTACAGCTTCTTCAATAAACTGCGCAAAAGCCCTGTTTATCGGATGAAAGACGTTAATATCACGGTTGCCGACTTTCTTGGTAGGATAAACCAGTCTATATCCGCTTTGGGGCCGGGTCATAATAGCAATGGAGCTAAGATATAAGCTGTTATCCAGCAGGAAGCTTACGAAAGCGATAATGCCATTTTGGGGCTTAATCGGTATTATTTGGATCTCGGTTATTTGATGATTCATCGGCTTTCATTAACTTTTTATCTGCTTCGATCAGTAGTTCAAAAAATGCCAAAAGATTATCTGCGCTATCGTCCAATTCCTGTTCGGTAGGGTTTTGGCCCGATTCCAGCGAGTAATCGGCTATTGCAGTTTTTAATTCATCTTTTACAGTCTCGGCCATAAAATAAAAAAGCTCCGTTGTAGTTTACGGAGCTAAATATACATTATTTTTTATGGTTTGAAAATTTACTAAAACGGACAAAAAAGAAGATGGTTTCGGTATGCTAAAACATTGGATTTAGGGGTGAGTTTCAGTAGGGTTATTTATTAGTTATGCCGTGTTGTTTTAGTAGTTTTCGATAGCCAGACATATATTTTTTTGATCTCGCTTTTCTTTTATCGCTATGTCTTAGATAATCCTTAAAATTTCTACCTTTTTTCCCGCAATCCTTTTTTTCAGAAACTATAGAGCAGTATTTTTTACCCTTCTTATACTTAAACATATCACCGCAATAATAGCATTTATCAGCTATTTGCCTTGTCTGGAGTTCGTAATCATACTCTGATAAAAGTTGAAAAAAGAAATCATAGATAGGGTGATGACTAAATCGACCAAAGTAATATTTCATTGCTTTCCTGCTTTCAGAAGGATAAATGATGCCCCATAATTTATTGCGGGCCTCTAATAGCCCATCTATGTTTTTGCTTAAATTATTTCTCAGGCTTACATTGTTAAAGGGTATCTGGAATCGGTATCTTTCAATTAGATCTGTTCCTCGGGTCATTTTACCGTCATTAGAAACGGTGCTTATCGTATTTTTAAATTCAGGATTTCTAAACTCAAACATACGGTTTTTGATATCTTCTAAGCCATTAAAAAATGATATGAATTGTCGACGTGATATTGTCTGTAAAGGCATAAATTCATTATAAAGAGATAGGGCGTCAATAAAATTTCTAAACCTTAAATCTCGCAGGCCAAAATATCCTATAAAATACTTTTTCTTCCTCGTGTTTTGCCTGTATCGCTGGCCCGACGAATTTAACTCTATATCTACATCAAGTAATACCGGATATCCTTTTTTACAGTTCTCTTGAAAAATATGAAGATGTTCTCCGATGTCTTCGCCGATGTCTGGCTCTTCAGCTTTTTCGATATGTATTTCATCGAAATAAAATGATTTGAAAAAATCAGGCATTTCTTCATAGGACATTGTTTTTTCTTTTTTTATTCCTTTGAAAAATCCGACAAGATTACGCATATATACATCGTCAGGTGTTTTATTAGGTTTTATATAGACAGAAGGTGAAAATCTGAAGTAGGAATCAAGGCCCTGATCTCCATCATCTTTGAGAAGCCTAACGCAATCGAGATAATACACATCCCAATTATACAATTCGTTGATTTCTTTTTCGGTGAGCTCTTTTTTCTTGGGCATTCATTACATCCTTTTTGTGTGTTGCCTATTATTCTATATCAAAGTATAATATAGCTCAATAATAAAAAAGGGGTGCCATGAAAATTACACTAAAGAAAGAAGAAATACCTTGGCCTAAAAAAGGTGATGAGCTATTTAAATCAGATATTGACTGGGCGCATAACGCTTGTTTAAATTATACTCATGATATGAGCGAAGTTTATATTTCGGGATATAAATTAGCAGGAGACGTCCTCGTTGGATATATAAAACAAAAAAAATGCGATCAGGATTTATTGGTTTACCCTATAGGCTTCTTATATAGGCAGTATTTAGAGCTAAGGTTGAAGGACATTATTAAATTAGGCATTGAGCTTTACGACATGAATAACAAAATGCCCACTCATCATAAAATCGTTGAATTATGGGCATTGGCTAAAGAGATACTAAAAAAGGCGTGGCCCAAAGGCGACATCAAAGATTTAGCTATAATCGAGAAGTGTATTAAAGAATATGCAAAGGCTGATCCTGCTTCGCAGTCCTTTCGATATTCAGAAGATAGAGAAGGAAATAAAACATTGGAAGGCATTTCGCACATAAATTTGCGCAATTTAGCTAACGTTATAGAAAGAATCTCATCTTTGCTGGATGGGGCGAGCTGTGGATTATCCGAAGAGTTAGAGTTAAAGAAATCTATTGAATCCGAGTATAGAGATGAACAACACTGCTAAAATCTAAGGGATAGACCTAACGCTGTCGGAGAATTGACAAAGCTACGAATATGGTATATACTATATTTAGACAAGCATGTAGGTTGCTTGATAAAATAATGCATAGCAAACATAGGTTTATAGGTGACGCATTCTTTCAATATATTTACTATCGATCCAAGGAATCCGACTGGGAAGAGGATCGAGGCTGTTATCCCAAGTGATTTATCGC
>MHFL01000052.1:0-472 GCA_001804165.1 Omnitrophica bacterium RIFCSPLOWO2_01_FULL_45_10
CGATTAGACTATGAGATCGAGCCGATCTACCAGTTCGGCAGCATAGAGAACGCCTCCCGCTCCAGCCTGGACACAGTTAGCGCTTATGGGGGGCATATCGAAGGCGGGTACACATTTGATTCGGAATTCAACCCCCGCATATTTGCAGGTTATGCCGCAGGATCCGGCGACAGCGACTCATCCAATCAGTTCTACAGGGAGTTTCATGGGAACGTCCTCAATGACAATTACGCGGTCGGCGACGCGAGCCTTATAGGGGACTTAAGCGGTATCACCGCAGGAAGCTCGCGCGCAAGCGGAATGCATGTTATAATAGGAGGCGTTTCGCTGGATCTGCACCCAAAGGTGAACCTGAACGCGGACTATCATCAATTCATGGCCGACAAGACGCCTTCGGGGTTAAGCAAGGATCTTGGCGGTGAGGTGAATCTTATTCTGAAATATAAGATGCTCGATAATCTGGACATAACAG
>MHFL01000052.1:491-994 GCA_001804165.1 Omnitrophica bacterium RIFCSPLOWO2_01_FULL_45_10
GGCGGCCGGGTCCGGTGATGATATCGGATACTATTATGTGCAGGCGCAGGTGGTATTTTGATGAGAAAGATAGCCATTGTAGGGAGCCCCAATGTCGGAAAGTCCCTGCTTTTCAACCGGCTGACAGGGGCCTATGTCACAGTCTCGAACTATCCCGGGACCACCGTTGAGGTCTCGTGCGGAAAGACCCGGATAGGCGACGAGGAGTTTGAGGTGGTGGATACCCCGGGCATGTATTCGCTCCTTCCCATAAGCGAGGAGGAGCGGGTCAGCCGGGATATCCTGATCGACGAACGGCCCTGCGTGGTTATCCACGCAATCGACGCCAAAAACCTGGAGAGGATGCTGCCATTGACCCTGCAGTTGATAGAGGCGGCCCTGCCGGTGATCCTTGTATTGAACATAATCGATGAGGCCGAGCAGATCGGGATGAAGATAGACCTCCGGCATCTGGAACACGAACTCAAGGGCCCGGTCACCGCGACCGTGGCTACAACGGGCAG
>MHFL01000052.1:1007-5199 GCA_001804165.1 Omnitrophica bacterium RIFCSPLOWO2_01_FULL_45_10
GGGATAGACATACTGAAAGGAAGGATAGAGGAACGTGCACGAAGAAAGATGTAATATCTCATACGATATATTGGAGATATCGCTTGAAAAGATAGAGGCGCTTTTAAAGGGCGATTACGGGATATCAAAACGCGCGATAGGGCTCCTTCTTCTGCAGGGCGACGAAAAGGTAGCCTCTTTAGTTGAGTCCAGAGAAGGCGAATCATACGGCGGAATAAAAGAAGTGCTGAAAGAGGCAAGAGCGCACTACCATGAGCCTCTCTCCTATATAATAGCCTTGAGGCGGCAGGAAGAGGTCAACCGTATCGTAGGGGGCGCGCTTGTGCATCAGCCAAAATCGGACCTGCCGTTTCGGGAAAGGATCAGCCGTATCATGATCAACCCGATAACCGGCCTGCCTATATTATTGCTGATCCTGTATTACGGCCTGTATAAATTTGTCGGCGAGTTTGGGGCTGGCACGGTGGTGGATTTTATAGAGACGGATATATTTGAGAAGAATATAAACCCCTGGATAACGCGGATATTCTCCGCGATCGTTCCATGGGAACTGCTTAAGGGGCTGTTCGTCGGCGAGTACGGCGTCATTACATTGGGGATAAGGTACGCGGTTGCGCTTATACTGCCGATAGTGACGACGTTCTTCATAGCCTTCGCGATCATTGAGGATACGGGTTATCTGCCCAGACTCGCCTTGCTTATCGACAGGGTGTTCAAGAAGATAGGCCTGACCGGCAGGGCCGTGATACCTATGGTGCTCGGTTTGGGATGCGATACGATGGCGACCATGGTGACGCGCACGCTCCCCACAAAGCGGGAGCGTATCATCGCTACCATACTGCTGGCGCTTGCCATACCCTGCTCCGCTCAGCTTGGCGTGATATTATCATTGTTGGAAGGGAATTTTTGGGGCCTCCTGGTATGGGGCGGGGCAGTTGCCCTGGTATTTCTTTTGATAGGATTTCTTTCGTCGATGATACTCCCAGGAGACGCGCCGTCATTCTACATGGAGATACCGCCGATCAGGATGCCGAAGCTTTCCAACGTATTGGTAAAGACATACACGAGGGTGCAGTGGTATTTTACAGAGGTGTTCCCGATGTTTATACTGGCGAGCGTATTGATCTGGCTGGGACAACTCTCCGGATTATTCAGTATGATGGTGAAACTGCTGGAGCATCCCATCCGCTGGATGGGGCTGCCGAATGAGGCGTCGGTCGCGTTTCTCTTCGGATTCTTCAGGCGCGATTACGGCGCGGCCGGCCTCTATGATATAAAAAAGGCGGGGCTCTTGAGCGGGAATCAGCTGGTCATAGCCTGCGTGGTGCTCACACTGTTTTTGCCGTGCATAGCGCAATTTTTGATGAATGTGAAGGAGCGCGGTTGGAAGACCGGCGCGGCCATTTCAGCGTTCATACTCTTCTTCTCGTTCTCTGTAGGGCTGGTTGTCAACCTCATGTTTAATGTCCTGGGTGTGCGCCTATGAGATGCTCCCTGTGCGGACATGAGTTTAATGAAGAAGAGGCGGCGCAGGCCTGCAAGGGCTGCCCCATAATGTTGGGGTGCAGGCTGATAAAATGCCCGCGCTGCGGGTTTGAGACGCCGCCCGAACCAAAATGGCTGAAGCGTCTAAAGAGAAGGAGAAGTCCCGCAAAATAACTGTATGGTGCCGAGGGGCAATTGTGGAATTTTGCGGGATCAAATTCGCCCCTCGTAGAAAAAGAGCGAGACGACTTATGTCACTAAAGTTCCATAAGTCGTGGGCTCATTTGAGGAGAAAGACAAATGGAACTTAGCGATATGGCTGAAGAGATACTTGAGACGATGTGGGTCCATACCGTAGAAGAGGAGAAGGGCCATATGGAATTGAGCGTGGCCAGAGGCGAGCCTGCAATCGATGAACTGTTAAAGGCAGACTATATCAAGCTGGCAGGTGAGAAGCTGGCGTTCACTGAAAAAGGCAGGGGTGAGGGTCGAGCCATAGTAAGGCGCCATAGACTGGCGGAGAGACTCTTCACGGATATTCTGGATATCAAGAAGAACCTTGTCCATCCTGTAAGCTGCAGATTTGAGCATCTCCTGCACGAAGGTATTGAGGAGAACATATGCATACTCCTGGGCCATCCCAGGACATGTCCGCACGGGAGGGCCATCCCGGAGGGAGAGTGCTGCCGCAAGTCGCGCGAGGTAATAGACAAAATCATATCACCGCTCGACAAGCTGAAGGCGAACCAAAAAGGCAGGGTCGCCTATATCCATACAAAAGATCCAAAGAGGCTCCAAAAACTGATGGCGATGGGCGTCCTGCCGGGCATGACAATAACGCTCATCCAAAGATTTCCATCCTACGTCTTCCAGATCGGCCAGTCGCAGTTCGCCGTTGACAAAGACCTTGCCGAGGCCATCTTCATACGGCTCGCCTGACATTATTCGAGCGCCTCTCTTATCAAATATCTGTGCCTTCTACGCTCATCAGCACCCCGACCCCTTAAATATAAATCCTGATAAAATTTTGAAAATCTCTTTCCAAAGGCCTTATAATAAATATACACAGGGGAGAATACGGCCTGTCTGACTATATCTTGTTTTGAGGTGAGCGGCTCCCATCTCTCAGGCTCATACGTTTTGTCAAAAAATGATTTATATAGATCGAAATCCGGGACTTTACCAGATATAGGATCGAGGATCGTCCTGTCTTTATATATTTCATCAAAGGTTGCCAACCCCCCTTTTTTGTTATAAAAGATTATATTTCTCTGCACGCTGATAATCCGCCAGTCATTATCTAGGTATACCTCTGCGACACTATGGCCGTCTAGGCCGTGTCTGCCAGGTTTTACACCTTTCAGCATAACCAGCCGCGAGGGAATATCCCGCTTAGCAAGCAGGGTGCTGAAGGCCCATACCTGCTGGTCGCAGTAGCCAAAACCGCGCACGAAACATCGCCATACGTTGTCGTCCATGGCAGGCGGACCGTGAGCGCTGTCGATATTTAATGTAACATAATTGAGGGTATTCTGTAAAAAATCAGGGACAGACTTGGATTTTTCGAAGAGCCTGTCGGAGATGGTGACGTACATCAATTCCCGATAGACATATTTTTTTATCTTATCTGGAAACGAAAGGTAGAGAAAGGGCAACGAAAGATACGCTATCAGGATACCCGCTATCAGCATTATCAGCGCCGTTTTTTTATTCATAGGTACTCTCCTGCTTTATATATTAACGCTTAGATATATATGAGTCAAACAATTTTAATCCCCTCCGCAGAAATCTCCGAGGCTTTAGCCCGGGGATGAATGCGGCAGATGAGATTTCTGCTTCTGGGAGGGAGCTTTAGGCCTTTAGGCCGGAGGGGCTCCACCAAAATGAGGACAGCGCCTATTTATTGTAATAAAATGAGGACACCGTCCCTAATTGGGGACAGGTCTTAAGAGTAGCTGCAGAACCGGTCTGGGATTGGCACGGGAACCGTCCCTATAGGCCAATCCCAGTTTGCCGTTGACAAAGACCTGGCCGAGGCCATCTTCCTCCGCCTGGGTTAGTGAAAAATCTTCCCATTCCCATTTGGAAAAATTTCATCTACTTGCCTTTTTATTGGCTATAATGTATACTTACTATCCCATATGCGTGATGGCAATAGTGCCGCAAAAGCAGGATTTCCGGGTTTATGATGACGAAAATTATGGTTTCAGACGAGGTATCATCATTAGTCGAAGAATGTGCTGCCCTCACACGCAACAAGATTACAAATCTTAAGCGTCTGGGCAATCCGGCGATTGGATGGTTCTCGGTATATACACCCGAGGAGATTATATATGCCTCAGGCATTACATCGTTTAGAATCACTGGCGAGGAAGCGGTCTCATCCATGCATTCGAGAGCCCTCATGTTTACAAATCTGTGTCCCTACACCCTAAGCTGTTTGGAGGAAGGCCTTCAGGGAGTATACAATTTCCTGGATGGTGTAACAATAGTAAATACCTGCGATGTCCGCAGAAGGCTTTACGACGCATGGAGAAGGTACGTCAAAACGTCGTTCTGCCATATTATAGATCTTCCACGAACAGTGTCCCAAGAATCAAAAAGTTACTTTAAGAACCAGCTTACGCTCTTTAAAAAGGCCATAGAAGAGCAATTTAAACGAAAGATAACGGATTCCTCCTTGCGGGAGGCGATCTCGGTGTGGAAC
>MHFL01000052.1:5253-6014 GCA_001804165.1 Omnitrophica bacterium RIFCSPLOWO2_01_FULL_45_10
TTCGCAAAAATATAAAAGTGCCGATCAGCGGGGCAGAGGTCTTGACTATTGTCAAGGCAAGCATGGCCGGAGATAAGAAACATTTCAACGAAATACTTAGCCGATTATTAAAGGAAATTGCGGCCTCTCCAGATCGTTTTAATCATAGAAGACAGAGGGTTTTGATTACGGGCAGCTATTTTGATCAAACCAGTCTGGTGGAGTTGATTGAAGAGACAGGCGCTATCGTAGTCTGCGAGGACCTAAGCAATGGCCTGAAATATTTTGAGGGGCTCGTCGATCTTACAAAGGAGCCAATCGAGGCGTTGGCTGAGTACTATCTAGAGAAGGCGCCGTGCGCCAGGATGGTAGACTCGGAGCGAAGATACGACCATATATTGAGGCTGACAAGCCAGTTCAAGATAGATGCCGTAGTCTACTTCACCCTCAAATTCTGTGACAGTAATCTCATAGACTTTCCATATCAAAGACAGAGGCTAAGCCAGCTAGGCATCCCGGTATTATTTCTGGAAGGGGAAAGAGCATCGGTCAATCTCAACCAATTGAAGACGCGAATAGAGGCCTTTTTGGAGATGGGTGTAGATATATGATTCAAACCGTTGCCGAAAGACGCGATAAAGCAGATCAACTGAAGAAGCTGCTTTCCCTAACGAAAGAACGCGGCGTCCAGAAACGGTCCCCATTTTATACCTTGAAGGCATCGCGTAAACGATTGAATGTTATCGCAAACTACTTCAGAAAGGCCTATCGTAAGGACTCAA
>MHFL01000052.1:6045-8351 GCA_001804165.1 Omnitrophica bacterium RIFCSPLOWO2_01_FULL_45_10
GGAGATATTCTTCGCCATGGACCTTGTGCCGGTATGTATGGAGACGGTCAGCGCTATGCTTGCAAGTTCTGCTTTAAGTCCGCGTGCGATTAATGTCGCGGAACAGAATCATTATTCGAGAGACCTCTGTTCATTCACTCGCTGTACGTTGGGCGCGGCGCTCGAGGACTATCTTCCGACTCCGGATTTCCTGGCCTGTACATCCTACTATTGTGATGATACGCCGAAGCTTTTTTATATCTTGAGCAAGTTGTATGGAAAAAACTATTTCCTGCTGGACATCCCATATGATTACAAGAGCGAGGAGGCCGTTGAGTATCTGGCCGGTCAGATTAGACAGATGACGTCTGCACTAGAAGAAAAGTTTGAACAAAAGCTGGACCATGACAAGCTGGCAGAAGTTATTCACCTCTCAAATGAGGCCAGAGATTATTTTGTAAAGGTGAATGAGCTAAGAGAAAATATACCGGCTCCAATTTCCGGCGGAGAGGCGATAGACTATGCAGCGCTCCTTGCCTTCACTTGGGGTTCAAAAGAGATGGTCGATATCTGCAAGGCATTATACGAAGATGTTAAGGAGAGGGTTGAGGCCAACACAAAAGCCACAAATAGCAAGAAAATCAGAATCCTCTGGCGCCACCTCAAACCTTATTACAGCGACACACTTATAGAATTCATTGAAAAGGATTTAAACTGCGACATAGCCTTTGAGGAGATAAATTACATCCATTGGGAAAGGCTCGATCCGAAGGATCCTTTCAGAAGCCTTGCCCGTAAACTCATCCTGAATTCACCCGTCGGGCCTATCGAACATTGGATGAAAGATTCTTTCGGGCTCTTGGAAAAATACAAGATAGACGCCGTTATATCATTTACACATTGGGGGTGCAGGCAGTTGGCAAGCACAAATCAGATCTTCAAGGATGGTCTGAAGGCACGCGGTATACCGATGCTGGAGCTCGGAGGTGACTGTATCGATTCGAGAGACTACTCGTTCCAGCAGCTCAAGACAAGGACACAGGCCTTTATAGAAATGATACGCGGGGAGGCCGGCCTATGATAATCGTCGCGGGATTAGATGTAGGATCTCTAGCGACTAAGACTGTTATATTGGATCAGGAACAGAGGGTTATGTCATATGATATATCGCTTACAATAGGTGACAGCCGAGGCGCAGCTGAATCATCATTTCGAAATGCCCTTGCCAAAGCCGGCCTGAAAAAAGATATAGTAAATTATATTGTAGCAACCGGCTATGGAAGAAATACTATAGCTTTCTCCGATAAAGAGGTAACCGAGATAACATGTCATGCCTCAGGGGCCCATTTTATCTACCCCGATACCAGAACGGTTTTGGATATAGGAGGGCAGGACAGCAAGGCGATTGCCTTGGGCTACAATGGTGAGGTTGTGGACTTTGTTATGAACGACAAATGCGCAGCTGGCACTGGTAGATTCATCGAGGTTATGGCTCAGGCATTAGGCGTCTTGCTTGAATCAATGGGAGATTTATCTAAAAAATCGTTAAACCCGACTGTGATCAGCAGTTTCTGCACCGTCTTTGCCGAATCCGAGGTGGTATCGCTGGTAGCAGAAGGCCGAGACAAGATTGATATAATACGAGGTATACACGAAGCTATAGCTGAGAGGGCGGTTACATTACTTAACAAGATAAAGATGATAGAGCCGGTCGCCATGACCGGGGGTGTTGCAAAAAATAAAGGCGTGGTAGTCGCCCTGGAGAACAGATTAAAGCTTAAGATTAGCGTGCCTGATGAGCCTCAAATTGTAGGGGCTCTGGGAGCTGCTCTCATCGCCTTACGAACCTTCCGTAAAAAATTCGAGCCAGCCGATATAATCAAGTATCTATGACAGCTTCGGCTCTAAGCTATTTCAGCTCAGCTCTTTTAACTGCTGTCACTACCCTCACCCTCGCAATCTTCGTCCTATCCAGAAATCCGAAATCAAAGCTATATAGGATATTTTTTCTCTACACCATAAGCATCTCCGCATGGAGCTTTCCATACGCCTTCATGGCGAATGCGCCTACAGAAGAACTCGCTTTGCTCCTAGGCCATTCTTTTAATTTTGGGGTGAGTTTCATATGCGTTTTATTCGTCCATTTTGTCCTGATCTTATTAGAGGTGGATGAGGCTAAGCGCCGCAAAGCAATAGTTCCGCTCTATTTAACGGCCACGGTCTTCACTATATTAGTGCCGACAAGGCTCATGGTATCTGGTGTGAGACCTAAATTTGGGTTGAACTATTTTATAGATCCGGGACCGGCATATTATCTCTATGTCTTG
>MHFL01000052.1:8367-10247 GCA_001804165.1 Omnitrophica bacterium RIFCSPLOWO2_01_FULL_45_10
GCGCGAAGCGCAACCAACTGAAATATCTATTCTTTGGAAGCCTCATAGGATATATTGGCGGTCCGGCGAATTTCTTATTGGTCTTCGATATAAGATACCCATTCTATCCGCTTGGTACGTATGCGGTGCCAATATACACTGCGATAACGGCATATGCGATTATCAAATACCGCTTAATGGATATAACGCTATATGCCACTCGCGCCACAGTCTTTGTTCTGGTAACAATCCTGGTGACCGCATCCGCTTTAGGTATGACATCTTTTGCGAAGAAGATATTAATCACAAAAGTGGGAGAGAGTTGGTGGTATATCCCCTTACTTTTATCAATGGTGCTCGCCTCGATCGGTTATGCCTTAAGCATATATGTCATAAAGAAGATGGATGAGGCGCGCCTTGCTAAATTTCAAGAGGCGCAGGAGGCTCTCGAGATTAGCGGCCGAGGCATGATCGAGATTGACAGTATTCACAGGCTCGCCAAAATAATACCAAGATATCTTACGATGTTCTATTTCACAAAGCTCAAGATAAAGATCTCGCACGCCACCATATTCCTCTTAGATTCAAAAAAGAACCAACATATACTTATATCGAGCGCAGGAGAGGAGCGTCAGACAAAAGGCAATGCGCTTTTGCTGAATAACCCTTTGTGCGAATGGTTTACAGAGAAGAGGCGTCTGATACTTGAGAATAGAGTTGCCAGGCCCCGTGATATAGATGTGCTTCGCATTGATGATCTAGATTATTGGCTGCCGCATAATAGATTCCTAAGCCTCGGAAGAGGCGGAGGAGCTTTCCTAAGGGATTTAAAACGAGAGGTGGAGAACCTGCGCGCCATAATCTGCGTCCCGAGTTTCTTTAAGGAAAATCTGCTGGGCTTCCTGCTTTTAGGCAATAAGAGCCATGGCATGTATAACGATGAAGAGCTGGATCTCTTTTCACGCCTTGCTACAAATGCCGCAGCCGCCTTCAGAAGCGCTCAGCTTGCTGAGCTGATACGAAACTTCGAGGAAGAGAAGGCGGAGGCAGAAAGGCTTATCGCGACAGGCGAGCTTTTAAACTCTGTTAGACATGAAATAGGAAATATCCTGAATAAGATATCCATGCCCATCCAGATGATCGAGAAGAGTCTGCAAAAGGATGAATTTGAAAAAGAGGGAAATCTGTTAAAGACCATAACAAATAACGTCATGTCTGCCAAGACTATACTCAGCTATGTTGATGAATATAGAAAAAGGTCCGACCTTAAAGTGGTCATCCCGCATAATCTCAACATGATGATAGACGATGCTATATCCTTCTCAAGCGATCTTATAGAGGACTGGAACATAAGGATATTTGCCGTTATTGACCCAAGGATAATGATAAAAGGAAAAGAGACATTACCCGATATCTTTAAACACCTTGTGATAAATGCCTGCTATGGCATGGAACCCGAAGGCGGGATCTTGAGTTTCAGCGCGAAGATAATCGAAGAAATTAACACGGTCGAGATAATCCAAACCGATACAGGAGTGGATTTAACCAAAGAGATACAAAACCATGCGACTATGGGCGGCGAGTTATTCGCTGAACAGGGTAAGATAGGGGGCATAAGCCTATTTCTGGCCAGGAGAATCATAAAGGATCACAGCGGCTCTTTAGGGATGGAGTCCAATCTGGAAAAGGGCACGAAATTCATAGTCAGACTGCCCATCGATGTTACAAAGGTTGGTATATAGAGAAAAATAATTATCTATTGGCAAAAATATTGTATTCCGCTGAAGGATATGATAAAATCGGAGGCGTGTTGAAAATGAAGACATTGGAGAAGGAGAAAGATAAGATTACGCCCAAGAGGATATTGTCCATGGGGTGGGACTATGCGCGCAGCCGCGCGC
>MHFL01000053.1:0-16388 GCA_001804165.1 Omnitrophica bacterium RIFCSPLOWO2_01_FULL_45_10
GGGATTTTATTTTGGGCAGGGCAATATAATGTGGTTTCATTTGCCAAATATTATTTTTCATTGCGCGAACGTAGCGTTGGTTTATTTTATAGCGCTCTTCCTTTTCAAGTCGTTTTGGAGCGCAGGCCTATCCGCAGTTTTTTTTGGCCTCCATCCCATAACGAGTGAGGTAGTCTCTTTCACGGCGATATTCGGCGATATAATCTGTTTCTTTTTCATATCCATAACAGTTATCTTATTCGCTAAATATTGCTTCACCGGTCATAATAGATTCTTCCTCGGGTCTCTTTTTTCTCTTTTGGCCGCCTTATTGAGTAAAGAGGTCGCCGTGATAGGGCCTTTTTTGGTTATACTTACGTGGATATATATGAGGAGGATCAAGCCGGATTTAAAGGTGAAATACCCGGCGCTTCTTTGTTATTTTATTCTTTTAGCGCTTTATCTTTTTATGAGGCCGCATACAGGGCTCGATTGGCGAGCCCTGTTACCGACTTTTCAGAAATTTACTAAATCGGCCTACTATATAAGAGATCTGGTCCTCCCTCTCGAACTGCCTTGGTTAAAGACCTTCGTCTATCAGCGCGCTCTTCTTTCGGTGGTTATATGGTCAGGGGGTCTGTGGTCGATTTTATTTATCATCTCATCATTAAAATTAAAGAGGTTGAAAGAAAGAAATTATTTATTCATATATTTATTGGCCTGGGTCGGTTTAACTTTAATAATACCTATCTTGACGCCTTTTTCTCCCGCTCGCAGGCACCTTTACATCCCTTTGTTGGGTTATAGTCTTTTTTTAATCCCAGCCGCTTTTTTATTTATAAAAAGAAAGGCATTGGCGGTGACTTTTATTTTGTCTTTATCCCTTCTTTCAGCAACCACAACATGGTCGAGAAATATTTTATATAAATATTCAGGAGAGGTTGTCGAACGATGCCTGGCGAGCCTTAAACAGGCGCTGCCTCATGTATCGCCAGACGATATCATTTTCTTAGTCACTATCCCGGGCCGTATAGACAACACCTACGCCTTCCATGGCGCGGTTGAAGAGAAAATCCGGTATATCTATAATGATAGAAACTTGAGGGTATATCCTCTTTCCTCGATTACTTTTACCCGTAGAAGGTCTCCGCAGATTTCATATGAAATATTAGATAAAGCGAAAATAGTCCTTAATCTAAAGACGAGCCCAGACGAATATATCACGTTGCCCGAAACGCGTGGTTTATGCGATTATCAAATCGAAAATGACCATTATGGCCACATCCGTAAATTGACGATGGAATTAACCCCGCCCGAATCTTTCAAAGGGTCTGCCCATCTCATAGGTTTTAAGGACAATAATTTTTTTGTCATGGGGAAATTTCGTCAATGATAAAAGTGTGCCATATTACTGATGAGTTAAAGATAGGGGGCCTGGAAAGAATAATAATAGCAATAGCCACTAACCTTAAAGGATATAACCATGAGATTTGGTGCCTAAAAAAAGGGGGGCCTCTGGCTCAAGAGGTAAAGACAAGAGGCATAAGGGTGAGAGAATTTAACTTTGAGGGGAAATCCAGAATTCATTCTCATTTTCATCTTATAGGCGAATTAAAAAAAGAAAGATTCGATGTGATTCACTGTCATGGGTTATACCCATCTATCTGGGGAAGGGTCGCCGCGGTTTTTGCCGGAGTGCCAGCGAAGATTAATCATTGTCAAAATCTTTATTACGATGTTCCGTTCAATGACCGCGTGAAGCTTAAACTCTTAAGCTTTTCAACAGACAAATTTATAGCTGTTTCTTCGGCGGTAAAGAAATCGTTAGTTGAAGCCATAGGAATTAACGCGAATAAGATCGAGGTCATATACAACGGTTCAAAATTTCACGGCAACATTGGACCTCATGAGCGAAAAACTACGCGCGCAGGGCTTGGAATAAAGGATGACGATTTTGTCATTGGAAATATAAGCCGCCTTGAGGAACATAAAGGGCATGCGTACCTCTTAGATACATTGGTAAAACTGAAGAATGTTATATCCGCATTGAAATGCGTTATCGTCGGCGATGGCCCAGCCATGAAGATGCTTAAGCAAAAATGCGAGCGCCTTGGGCTTAGAGACATTGTCATCTTTAGCGGATTTCGAAGCGATATAGAAACCATGCTATCCATAATGGACATTTTTATTCTGCCGTCATTGGTTAGGGAAGGTCTTCCGCTGGCCCTGGTGGAGGCGGCCTCGATGGCATTGCCCTTAATTGCCACAGATATAGGCGGGAACGGGGAGATAGTTTTTAATGAAGTTAACGGATTCATCGTTAAACCAAAAGACACGGAGGAGCTCTCTCGTAAAATCGCGCATCTAATTACTAATCGCCTTGCGAGAAAAAACATGGGTGAAGAATCAAAAGAAATATGGGAAAGGCATTTCACATTAGAGAATATGTTGGAAAAGATAGATAAGGTATATCATGACGCATTGGCTCCGGCGGTGAACCATTTTGGAAAAAATGAACAAATCCATAAGCATCATAATCCCAAACTATAACGGGAAGAAATTATTGGAAGAGAATCTCCCGTCCTTGATAGAAAATGCGATGAATTGTGAAATAATTATAGTAGACGATGGTTCAACCGATACAAGCGTTCAATTCATAGAAAAGAACTATCCTTTTGTCAGGACAATCGCTCATCATAAAAATCGCGGATTCCCGTTTGCGGTGAATACGGGCGTCAAAGAGGCAAAGGGCGAAATTATTTATATCCTGAATTCAGACGTGAAAGTTACTAACGGATTCTTGGAGCCGCTTATGGCCCATTTTGATAGGGACGATGTCTTTGCCGTGAGTTCTACGGAGGTCCGGCATCAGGAGCCGGCAGCCGCCGAATTAAATGCCGATGTAGGAATCCCTCTTGTGAAGTTTAAATGGGGAATTTTTTGGTATTGGTACGAAAAATCGAAAAATGGATCGGGTCCGATAGAAGTATATTCTGTTTCAGGAGGCCACTCCGCGTATAGCCGAGAGAAGTTTCTCGATCTTGGCGGGTTTGATGCTTTATTTAGGCCATTTTACGGAGAAGATGGTGATATATGCTGGCGGGCATGGAAGAGGGGCTGGGCAAGTCTTATTGAGCCGAAAAGCAGGGTGATGCACGAAGGCCAGGCCACAATAGGAAAATTCCATTCGCCGGATTTTATTAAAAAGATTCATTGGAAAAATCGAATATTAGTGGTATGGAAAAATATCGCCTCAAAAGACCTGCTTTTAAAGCACATCTTCTTCCTTATGCCTGAGTTGATAATTTTTCCTCTTATTGGTAAGAAAGAGTTCACCGCCGCTTTTTTTGCCGCCTTGAAGCAATTGCCGGAATTACTCGAGGCGAGAAAAAAGAATAAGTCTAAGGATGATATTTATACGGACAGAGCCCTTTTCAAGCGGTTTTCCCACCAGCCCAAGCTAACGCCCTTTAGAATTTTATATCTTCACGAAACGTCAAGGATAAGCGGCGCAGAGAATAGCCTTTTAAATCTGGTAAGACATATAGATGTTTCGCGGTTTAAACCAATTTTTATTTTACCGGAAGGCGGGCCCCTCCCTTCCAAATTGAGAGAAATGGGAGTCGAGGTCAATTTGATGGAATTACCATCAATAAGGAAAAGCCTCAAGGCCCATAGGGTCATCTATAAAATTCGCCGCCTTGTCAAAGAGCAAGGCATCGAGCTCATACATTCAAACAGCATCCGTACACATATCTATTCCGCGGCGGTAGGGAGGATGGAAGACGTTCCGGTTATTTGGCATGAACGCAATTTGGTAACGAAAGAGATTATAGACCCGGATAGACTTTTATCATTTTTGCCGGACAGGATTATATGTAATTCAAAAGCCATAGCGAAAAGATTTGAAGCGAAGAGAAGCATAAATAATAAGGTTAAGGTGATATATAATGGCGTAGATCTGGAGAGGTTCAACCCGAGTGTAAACTCTGAAAAAGTAAAAAACGAATTTGGGTTAAACGATGACTCTCCGGTGATTGGGATTGCAAGCCGGTTCTCGAAAGACAAAGGCCATGAGTATTTCTTAAAAGAAGCGTCTATAATCAAAAAAGTTTTTGGAAAGGCCAAGTTCTTGGTCATAGGCGGCCCGGTATTCAAAGAGGACGCTCATAGGGAAAAATATCTAAAGACCTTCAGCGACAGGCTTGGGTTGAGGGACTCGGTCGTATTCTGCGGATTTCGCGATGATACGCCGCAAATTTTCAACGCCCTCGACATTCTGGTTCTCGCCTCCAGGGCCGAGCCCTGCGGCCGCGTGCTTTTTGAGGCGATGGCTTCAGGAAAGCCCATAATCGCGACCAATTCCGGAGGCACGCCCGAGATAGTGCCGGACGGCATCGCAGGGGTACTCATACCCCCCTTTAAAGCGGGAGCGATGTCAGAGGCGGCCATTCAACTATTGAAGGACAAAGATAAGGCGCGCGACATGGGCAGTAGGGGCAGGGAATGGGTAGAGAGGAATTTTAGCATCGAGAGGAATGTGCGCGAGACGGAAGATGTTTATTTAGAGTTATTGAATAAATGAATAAATTATCAGTCATCATTGTTACTTATAATGAGGAGAAGAGAATTTCAAAATGCCTCAAATCAGTAAAATGGGCTGATGAGATAGTGGTAGTGGATCAATCTTCAACGGATGGGACAGTTGAGATATGTAAGGAATTCACCGATAAGGTTTTTGTTATTGAGTATAAAGGGTTCTGCGAGCCGGACAGGGGATATGCCGCGTCAAAGGCGCAAAATGAATGGCTATTGTATCTTGACGCCGATGAAGTCGTCCCTGAAGAATTAGGGAGAGAAATTACCGATATCTTGTCTCAAGGCCCACGATGCGATAGTTATTATATTCCAAGAAAAAATATTTTCTTAGGGAAATGGATAAAATATTCCGGTTGGCGTCCCGGGTATTGTTTACGGCTATTTAAAAAAGAAAGCGTCAAATTTCCAGAGATGATCCATGATGATATTCTGCCCCTGGGCGATCACGGATATTTAAAAGAGAGCATAATTCATGTTACATGCGATAATTTAGAGGAGTATCTGGAGAAGGTCAACCGCTATACTACAGTTTTAGCGCGCGAGATGTATGAACAAGGGGAGCGCCCGACACCCGGAAGTTTCATGCTCAAAATATTGGCGTTGCCACCCGCGCGTTTTGTGGAGAAATTTTTTTTAAAAGGAGGATTCATGGACGGCGTTCAGGGGCTCTTAATAGCGTTCCTGACCTTTTACACGGTTTTTATTTCACACATTAAATTATGGGAGATGCGGGATAGAAGTGCTTAAAAGGATAAAAGATAAGTTAGATAGGCCCAATCATACATGGAAAAGATTCCTCAATTCATGTCTCAATTTTATCTCAAAGTCTCTAAGGATTCCGTTCGTCCTAGGGTTTCCGGAACTGGTATCTGTGGAGCCGACTAATATGTGTAACCTCAAGTGCCCTTTGTGCCCGACAGGCTCGGGTAAAATGCGTAGGAGACAGGGGTACCTTACTTTGGAGAATTTCAAAAAGGTTGTAGATGAAGTAGGGGACTATATCTATTATATGACGCTCAGTAATTTCGGCGAGCCGTTTTTAAATGAAGATTTAATCGCTATGATTCGTTATGCGAAGAGTAAGAGGATAGTCGTCAGTTTATTGACGAACGCTAATCTCATTGATGAATCGAATGCCTCGGATATAGTGGGGTCGGGTCTTGATAATATGATCATATCCTTGGATGGCGCCACTCAAAGTTCTTATGAAAAATATAAAGTGGGAGGGGATCTTTCAAGAGCCATTAATGCCGTCAAATTAATTATAGAAAAAAGAGACGAGAGAAAGAGTAAGACACCATTTCTTCAGATTCAATTTATCGTAATGAGGCATAATGAGGATGAGATCGAGGAGATCAAAAATTTGGCTCAAGCCCTGAACGCGGATAGATTGGTTTTTAAAAAATTATGCAATCTTAATGGTTTTCCTAATGACCCTCAAGAGATGGAAGAGTATATGCCTCTCGATACCGCTTACAGGGCGTATAAATTTGAGGATGGCGTCTATAGATGGGATACAAAGATTCAGGACCCAAACTTCTGTCCCATGGCATGGAATTATCCTGTCATCAATTGGGATGGCAGCCTCTACCCGTGCTGTTTTGAGCACAGTTCCTTTGAGCTGGGGAACGTATTCGAATCGAGTTTTAAAGAGGCCTGGAATAATAAAAGATTTATCTCCTTAAGACGTGACATACTGAAGGATAAAGGTTCGTTGCGAACCTGCTCCGAGTGCCCGGTTAATTTCTACAGAGACATTGTCTTCGAGGCGCCCTGATGGTGACAGACCCTCTCTTTACATATTATTTTTTAAAGTTAGTGAAGAAGATCGACCGCGTAAAGAGCCAGACCGCATACAGCGATCTTCAATTTCTATTTCTCATGGCAAGGAAGGGGTGGGGCGAGGGCGCGCTAGTTGAGATCGGTTCAAGCGAAGGAAAGTCAGCCATTGCCATGGCCCTCGGCAGCAAATTGTCAGAAAGGGAGAAAGTTTTTTGCGTAGATCCGCATATCGAGGGAACGAAGGATATATTTTTAAAAAATCTGGATATGATGGCCTTGAGCGATTATGTTGTCCCGATCTTCGGTTTTTCGGAAGAAGCCAGGAAATCATTCGATAAAAAAATCAGGATGATCTTCATTGACGGCGACCATCGCTACGAAGCCGTGAAAAAAGACATATTGCTGTGGAAGGACCTGCTCATTGACGGAGGGGTCATGGCCTTTCATGATTATAACTGGGAAGGGGTGGCAAGGGCCGTAGGAGAGTTGATTCGAGATACGGATGAGTTTATGATTGAAGGAACCACCGGATGCACAATATTCGCGTCAAAAAAGATTACAAAAAATAGGAAATTATTCCGCGAGGTTCGAATTTTTAATAGGACCAAAGATTTGGTTAGGCCATGGAAAGCGCTAGAAAAGCAACCTTAAATTACGATTCTCAAAAATTCGCTCAAATTTACAACTACCACCCTGACTTCGGGGCGCTCTCTTATGACTTAGGGCTAAGGCAATATGGCGTCGAAGACGGAATGGCAAAGGACCCCACAAGGTATCATTTGATTTTTAAAACTCAACTGAATGTGATATCGGATATGATAAAGGACGATTTGGATATTCTTGATTTGGGCTGCGGCGAAGGGCACGTAATAGAAAAAATTATTAATAAAAATAACAGAGTTACAGGTGTGGATATATCTATCGAGAGAATAAGACAATCGAGGGATAGATTGAATTCTAACCGGGTAAATCTTCTGAATTCAGACGCGGTGGATCTTCCATTCAAAAATGGCAAATTTGATCTTGTCATAGCGTCGGAATTGATAGAGCATTTGCCCGATTCTCGCGAATTATTAGCGAACATAAAAAGGGTTTTGAAAATGGATGGGGTCCTTATATTATCGACCCCCTGCTCTTATCTGTCGGAATCCTCCGCCGAACGCATATATGAATGGCAGCATGTCTTTGTATACTCCTATAACAAATTATTAAGGATAGTCGAAGAGGCGGGTTTTTCAATTAAGAAAGCGTATGGGATAGGTTTGAAATCCCCAAAATTAACCATTCCTGTATGGTGCGGCAGTCCTTTGGTAAAATTCGTATATTGTAAGTTAAAAGGCGTTAAGCCTAAATCCGGCTATAGGAGCCCAGTATACCTACAATTTGATCTTTTGAGCAATCCATTTTTTAATAAGTTATATTTTATCTCTAAAAACAAAAGGTATTGGGCCGCGTTGGTGGATTTTTTAAGTTTTTGGGGCGGGCTTGTTCCTGTTTTTGCCAGTCAGATTGTGATCATAGCTCAAAAAGATGAATAGGATAAAAGTGAAGAAGATAAAGTTTCCCGCGAAGGTTCTGATGGTGCTGCATAGTTCCGGCTTAACGGGCCCGAATAAGGCGACAGTTTCTCTATTGAAGGCGATGGATAAAGATAAATATAAAGTCGATGTAGCGTGTCCTCGAGACGGAGACTTATCTAAAGTCTTAAGAGAGGCCGGCATCTTTCGCGTTCCTCTTGAATTCGGACGCAACAGGGATATCTTAACGGCCATTGATTTAATCCGTATACTAAAAAGGAATAATTATCATGTCCTCCATGGCCACATGGGGAGGGTTGGGCCAATGATATGCGCCTCCGGCAAGATGGCGGGAGTTCCCGCTATAATACTAACGGAACACATGAATGACTCAAGCCATACCTGGATGCGGGAGGACAAACTTCGTTTACGTATTCACCACCTTTTTCACATGCTATCCAACTCGATTTTAGACCGCGTCATAGCAGTCTCGGAATGCGCGAGAATTAGTTATATAGCAAGGCAGGGAATGAGAGAGGATAAAGTGGTAACCATATATAATTCTACGCGAATTATGGAAGATCACCGCGTCCTCGATGATTCGGCCAGGACTTCGTTAAGAGAAGAACTAAGGTTTGGCGAGAATACGCTTGTCGTAGGGACAGTCGGGCGGCTTATAAAAGAAAAGGGCCATGAAGATGTCGTTATGGCGGGACGGCGCGTTTTACACAAGTATCCTGAAGCGAGATTTCTGGTAGTGGGTGACGGCCCTCAGCGTGCTTACTTAGAGGCGCTCGCGAGAAAAGAGGGCCTTGCCGATAAGTGTATATTTTTGGGTTTTCGCAGGGACATGGACGATGTCATGCGGGCAATAGACATATTGGTTCAGCCAACTCATCGAGAATGCCCCGAGTCATTTGGGCTTGTTTTGATAGAGGCGATGGCAAGACGTAAAGCCGTAATCGCGAGCGATATAGAGCCGTTCAGAGAAATTATAAAGGATGGAGAAAACGGACTTTTATTCAGCGAAAAGGACGTAACGGCGCTGGCGGATAAATTGACGATCCTCTTGGAAGATAGGGCCATTGTGAGATTATTGGCCGAGCGCGCCTTTTGTGTCGTAAAAGAAAGATTCAACCCGGAGTCAGCGGCTAGGAAGACAGAAGAACTCTATAGCGATATCCTGCGTTCGAAGGGCTATGACCTTACGGAATATGCTTAAACCATTATCAATCTATTTATTTATCCGGAAGATATTATTGTTTATCCTTTCTTTGTTTATTGTGGATAGGGCCTGCTCATCTTTCGACAAGGAAAAGGTGAGTAAAATATTAGTTATTCGGCTCGACAGAATCGGGGATTTTATGATAACCACACCCCTTCTGAAGGCGCTGAAAGCAAGGTTTCCCCTTTCCGAGATAACCTTGCTGGCAAGGCCCAACATCCGCGACCTAGCGGGAAGTCAGCCATGGGTAGATAAAACTATTTCTTTTAAAGGAAAATTATCCATCCTGGCATTGTTTAAGTTGGGGGAAAAGATAAAGAAGGAGAATTTTGATTTAAGTATAGACTGTTTATTTGATTATACCTTAAAGACAGCATTTCTCTGTTACTTAAGCCGCGCCCGTTATATACTGGGGTTTGATATAGACGGCCGGGGGGTATTCCTTAATTTAAAAGTGAAGCCCTCAGGACTCAAGATGGGAATAGTTGATGAAACGCTCAATCTTTTAAACGCGGTAGGGATTGAATCGGCGCAGGCAAAGCCGGAACTTTTTGTAGACAAAAAAGAGCTCGAATCCGTAAATAATTTTTTGAGCCGCGAGGAAGTCGCTCGTAATGATATACTTGTCGCGGTTCATCCGGGAGGGCATTATCCGTCTCAACGATGGCCTTGGACGCGATTCTGTGAAGTCATTGATAATATTTCTGTTCAAGACGATGTAAAGGTGGTATTAGTGGGTTCTTTTTTGGAGACAGGTCTTCTGGAGTCGATAAAAAAATTTTCAAAAAGAGGCGTCCGAATCTTCAGGAGCGCTTCGCTTCCATCGTTAGCGGCGTTGATAGAGAGATCGGACCTGTTGGTATGCAATAATTCAGGCCCGCTTCATATGGCGGCGGCATTAAAAAAGCCGACCGTTTCTACAATGGGGCCTACGGACAGCATACTCTGGCGTCCGGCAGGTTCAGGTCATGTAGTTTTAAAGGCCGAAGTTGAATGTTCGCCCTGCAACCGCCCGATATGCCGTGAACACAAGTGCATGGCGGCAATAGAGGCGGCGGAGGTTTCTAAGGTCGTATCGTTAGAGATAGACAGGATCAGAAAAAAGAGATGCGTCACTCCATTGGTTTAAAAAGTTTTTATGTCATATCGGGCCTTTTCATCCTATATATAATATTGTCATTTTCCTCATGGGATGAGCCGATAATGGGAGACGAGGTTACTTACGCGCTCTCGATAAAGGGTATAGCGGATAAAAGTATAATGCGATATTTCATTGACAATATGGAAAGTCGGTTTGGGATATGGCATCCGCCGGCCTACGCGCATGTAGTCGCTTTTTTAGGGAACTTCTTTGGTTTGAACGAGTTGACCGCAAGGAGCGTCGGCATCGCGTCTTTTTTCATTTCGATAGCCATGATTTATCTTATAGCGCGGGAGTTGTTTAAGGATAGCGATAAGAGAGATGCCGCGGCCTCTATAGCCTGCCTCATCTACGCGATAAACCCCTTGGCTATCAGAGGATCTTTATTGATAGATATGGACGGGACAATACTTAACGCGTGCCTTCTCATCTTTATCTACTCCCTAGTAGGATTCGGCGAAACAGGCGGGAAAGGCCCGAAAATCTTTCTGCGCGGAATTTTATTCGCGGTTCTTTTGTGGATAAAATTCATGACGCCTTTGATTTTTATCGCAACATTATTTTTCTATTTCCTCTTGAGAAAGGATAGGGCGCGGGCCTTATACGTCCTTAAGGCGGCGGCGATCGGAATATTTTTATTTTTCGGCACATGGCTTTGGTACTGTCACGCAAATAATAGGGCAGTGGTTGACGTCCTCTTCGTTCCGTTAGGCGCCGTCACGACTTTTTTTGGCCGAAATAGCTCTGTGAAAAATTGGGCCCTATCCGGGAGAACTGTATGGGCGCTTCTCCTATGGTGTTCACCGTCTTTCCTATTATTGGCGGGACTCTCTCTATGGAGAACTTTTAAAAAGAAGGCGCCTGAGGGGGCGCTCGTCTCATTGAATCAACTTGGATTTTACGGTTTGTCAATTTTAATTATATGTATATTCGTAGGAGGCGTGACGCACAGTTTTCCCAAATATCATTACGCGATTGTGCCTATATTCTCGCTCCTGATATCCGATCTTGCGGTAAGAAATTTAAGCCTCGATAAAATATTTGTGAGAAAGGTCATGATTCCGCTAATCTTCTTAATCCTTTATAATATCTATTTTGTCAAAGACCCTCTTTATACGATAAATTACGCCTTGAAAGAGGAGATCATATTGAGAAACGGCGTCTCCTCTTACGCGCTTATAACCAAAGAGGCGTTTCAGATCCTATTCTTATTATCAACCATATTGCTCGCGTATATCTTCTTTTTAAGATCGAGGGCGCAAAAGCCGTTTATACGAGCGCTCTTTATAACGATGCTCGCCTCTAACATCTCTTTATCGCTGGTTCAGGCCGCGGCCGATTACAACACGGTCTATTGCTACGGCGCTGAAGGGGTGCGTGAGGCAGCCGCATTCGTCCGATTAAAGACCGATATATCGGCCCCCGCCTTTTCTCCGGGTGAGATATTATGGCTCGCAAACGAGAATTTGTCGTCTTATATTTTAAGCGGCCATTTAAATGACGAAGGCGATTTTTTAAAGACGGTTAAGGACCATAATATAGAGTGCGTCGTTTACGGCATATCCGGCAACACCGTGAATGAGTATAGAAATATATTTTTAAAAATGGATGTTCAAAAATATTTGAAGGAGAGATATGATTCTTACGACATTGGTTCCTACACAGTCTGGTTAAAAAGATGACTTCGTTATGTTCACGCTGAATACGAAACTTTCGATATGCAAGGCATTATTATTCAAAGATTCGCCTTTCTACATACAGTTTTACATTTCCAATAAATGCCACCTGAAATGCAGGATGTGTAATATCATGGAGGCGAATCGAGATACGGCGTTAATAAGCATCGACCGGATAGGGAAAATAGCCGATAATCTTGTCGATATCGGAGCCGGTGTTATACTGTTGACGGGGGGAGAGCCGTTTTTGAGGGAGGATATCGGCGAAATCGCTCGTATCTTCATTGGAAAAAAACTTGATATCAGACTCCAAACAGCGGGCCTTTACGCGAAAAAAGATTTGATAGCGAAATGCGCCGAATACGGCGCCAGGGATATCAATGTCAGCTTCGCCTCTTTGGATGAAAAAAAAGCGGATTACATTAACGGCGCCGCAGGCTCGTGGCAAGACGCTGTTAAGACCATCTCGTTCATATCCGGCGTCTTCCCATGTAGGGATTCTATATGCGCGATAGGCTGCGTCCTGTCGCCCTATAATATAGACGAGATAGACGCGCTTTTGGATTTTGCGACACGAATAGGGTGGTGGATGTCTCTGGTCCCTGCCCATATAACAACTAAGGATAAGCCGATGAATTTCAGGGGGCATGATGAACATTTCAGATTCAAGGCCGACGATTTCCCAAAGATAAAAAATCTTATCGATAGACTGAAAAGGAAAAAGAAGGAAGGGTACCTCCTCTTCGATTCGGACGAATATCTCGACTCGATTAGCTCTTTTATTACCACGGGCAGTCCGTCCTGGCGCCAAAAAGAAATATGCGATTCTCCTAATTTCTATTTTGCCATAATGCCGGACGGAAGGTTCGCTCCGTGCTGCGATTTAAGATTCGACGAGGAGATCTATCTTTATGATGACCATTTTCCAAAGATATATAAATCCAAAGAATTTCGAAACAGGGTAAAAGTGATAACTGAAAAATGTCCGGGATGCAATTTCGGCAGTTTTCCCGAAATGACCCTTTCCGCAAGGTCATTTTCAGCAATAAGAGAGAGGGCGTCGGTCTATTTTAAAGCGAAGACAAATGGTATAAAATCATACAGCGCGGAAGAACTATTCGATATGATCTCAAATATCAAGGACGGTTATGAGGTTTACAAACACTAACGACGGATACTGGATAATCACAGGCGCGAATTCAGGGATAGGGCATGCGCTTGCCGGAAGATTGGATAGGTTGAATGAGAAGACGATACTCATAGATAAGCGTGTTGATAATCTCGGGATTTTTAAAAATAGCGCAATATTTCAAGCCGACTTAAGCAACCTAAATGAAGTATCAGGAATATCTGAAAAGATATCTCAATATAAGATATTCTGCCTGATTAACAACGCCGGCGTCGGGTTCAGGGGCTCGCTTGATCAGATGAGCATGGAGAGGATAGATGAGACCGTGGATGTTAACGTTAGGTATCCCGTTCGATTCACAAAATTGCTTTTGGATCATTTAATAAAAGATAAAAGCGTCATCATCAATATCGCGTCCAGCGCCGCGTATAATCCCTTGCCAAACATGTCCATCTATTCCGCCTCAAAGGCCTTTTTGGTCAACTGGTCAGAATCGCTTTTCTACGAATTGCGAAACACAAATAGGGTAATCACATTCTCTCCTTCAGGAACTTTCACGAATTTTCAAAAGAATGCCGGCGTAAAAGTAGGTGACAAGGGAGAGAGGTTATTGTCGGCATCTTGCGTCGCGGATGAAATAATCAAGGCCGCATACGGAAGAAGGGCAATAGTGATTTTAGGATTTAAGACAAGAGCCCTGCTTAGGGTTTCAAGGTTCTTGCCGAGGAAATTTAATATCTATTTATGGGGTAAACTGTTTGAAAAACTTAAGTGAGGCATGCTTTATCTGCGGAGGAAAGGATTTCGCGGATTCATCCCGAGACTACTCACGATGCGGGACCTGCGGTCTCGAAACAATAAAACGCGATACGGCGGCTGAGGCCATTGTAAGCGATATGCTGATTCTTGAGAATATAAGAAAGAGAAATTTACTGGATAGTTTTCAGAAAAGAGTCCTCGAAGAATGCGCCGTGACAAAAGATTTATTACTGGACATAGGCTCAGGCAGCGGCAGATTCCTTTATCATAATGGGCCAAAGTTCCAGGACGCCGTGGGGATAGAAATCTCGCATGAGTGCGCCTATTTTGCAAGGGAAAAACTTGGTCTCAAGATAGAAAAAGATATTACAAACTTGAATAGTGTCGTTTCAGCGGCGACGTTCTGGCATTCGCTCGAGCACATGACGCGTGTCGACATCGAGAGATCTTTAAATAGACTGAACATGAAATCTTCGTTTGATACAAGACTCATCATCTCATTTCCTAATAATAATTCACTGCAGTATCTGCTGTTTGGAGAGGGCTTTGCCTATTACGACAAGGAAAGTCATATTCATCAGTTTTCGCTCAGGTCATTAGATAGATTGATGGGCAAATATCGTTTTGAAAGGCTGCGTTTTTTTTATTCGTTTCCCTATTCAATCTTCGGCTGGCTGCAAGGATTTATCAATAAGTTTAACCCTATCCACGATTATTTATATTATAGAAGGAAAAGAGGCGAGACCTTTGATAAGAGTGAGCACGAACTTTTTCTTTTAGACGCGTATAATTTTTTATTGGCGTTATTTTTCAGCATGCCCGCGGCCTTGTTGTCTTTAACGGATCTCGTTTGCCCCGAGAGAGGAGGTGTTATCACGACATGTTACAGGAGAAAGAAAGAGTAGAAGTCATAATCCCTATCTATAACGAAGAATTATGCGTCGATGAACTTTTAAAGAGATTGTTAGCGCTGAAAGAGAAAATTAATTATTTAAAGATGAATTTCATCTTTGTCAATGATGGGTCATCGGATAGATGCCCGGAACTCTTACGCGATTACGCGAATCAATACAATTTTGTTAAAGTCATAAATTTTAGCAGAAACTTCGGCCACCAGTTTGCCGTGACGGCAGGATTGGATTATGCCGACGCGGATTATGTAGTCATCATGGATGGAGATCTGCAAGATCCTCCGGAACTAATAGAAGACTTGTATAAAAAATCGAAACAGGGCTATGATGTGGTTTACGGGAAGAGGTTGAGGAGAAAAGGCGAGAGCTTCTTTAAGGAGCACTCAGCCAGGATATTTTATAAAGTTTTGAGCATGATGTGCGATATAAAGATACCGCCCGATACGGGAGATTTTCGCCTGATCAATATAGATGTGTTAAAGGTCCTGAAAGAGATGAGAGAGAGGCACAGATTCATAAGAGGCATGGTTCCATGGGTGGGCTTTAAGAGCGCTGAGCTGCCTTATCGGAGAGACGGAAGGTATGCGGGGAAGACAAAATATCCGCTAAAGAAAATGCTCGCGTTCGCGTTGGACGCGATATTTTCGTTCTCGAATACCCCGCTTAGAATAACGATATATTTCGGGTTATTAATCGTCGGTTTAGGAATGGCCGGGGCCCTTCTTATTCTTTACTTAAGATTTTTTACTCCCTTTACTATTCCGGGCATATCCGCGGTGATCGTAACGATTATAACAATGGCGGGCTTTCAAATTATCATGCTTGGCGTGATAGGTGAATACATAGGAAGAATCTTCGAGGAGTCCAAGTCGCGGCCTCTATATGTAGTAAAGGATGTTATGAATTTAAATCCAATAGTGACAACTCAAGCCCAAAGCGCCCCAACGAGGTCGTAGGGCAGGTTTAAACCTGCCCTACGACGGGAGATATTCTGGCGGCTTGAGTGCCACTAGACTTGCGTTCCTAAAAAGATGATAGAGAATTCTTGTTCAAATAGAGAAGAGACCTTTCACGATAATCTGGCAGTCGCGATAAATGCCGATGAGGTTATGGTTGATGAGAACTTTGAGGCGTGCACAGCCCCTGAAAATCGGCTGATCTTAAAAAGAATAGGCGACATAAGGAATAAGAAGATACTGGAACTTGGCTGCGGATCCGGAGAGGCGTCGGTATATTTTGCTAAACACGGAGCCGATGTGAGCGCCGCGGATATTTCAGGCATGATGCTTAAAATTGCGGAAAGGATAGCGGAAAGACACGGCGTTTTCTTAAATATAAAAAAGTCTGACTCTCAAAAACTTGACTTCCGCGACGGAATCTTTGATATAGTTTATGCCGCGAATCTTCTCCATCACGTCGATATCGATAAAACCCTGTCGGAGGTTCATAGGGTTTTAAAACCGGGAGGAATTTTTGCGTCATGGGATCCCTTGGCCTATAATCCGGTTATTAATATTTACCGGAGCATCGCCAATGAGGTAAGGACAAAAGATGAGCACCCGCTCAAAATTAGCGATCTTAAAATATTTAGAAAATATTTTTCGCATATCGAAATAGACGCCGCATGGTTTTTTACACTCTTGCTCTTCGTAAAATATTACCTCATTGAT
>MHFL01000053.1:16428-16587 GCA_001804165.1 Omnitrophica bacterium RIFCSPLOWO2_01_FULL_45_10
TAAAAGACCATAAAAAAGTGGGAAAATTTTATCGCGCGTTAGAAATCCTGGATAAAATGTTTTTAAGATTGTGCCCATTCATGAAAAGATATTGCTGGAATGTAATAGTCTTTTGCCGAAAATAGATGGTTACGGTAAGCGGTGAGAAGGATATGCTGA
>MHFL01000054.1:0-1352 GCA_001804165.1 Omnitrophica bacterium RIFCSPLOWO2_01_FULL_45_10
GAAATATAATCCACGTTTAAAAAGGGCCCTATTCAACCTTGCCGAGCACCTTCGCGAAGACTTCGAATTCGTGGAAAAAGAGAGACGCCTAGCCCGAAGATATATTTCTCAAGGCGTAAAAGGAGCGGTCGAGATACGCCTTAAGGATATCATCATCCAACCAAAGGCTATTCAGCGGGAAGTATTGAGAGATGCCCTTGCCGAGGCGGAGGGAGAGATAAAACGCTTGTCATTCAGGCATTGGAAGGAGATGGAGAATTTGATTAAAATTAAGCATAAGGGGAATTCGGTGGATCTTCCGGGCGACATCAGGGTCGCTAGAACAGAATCTTCACTGGTTTTCAAGAGAAGATGACCTTGCTATTCTGCGTTAATTTTGATAAAATAAAAACAAAGAGCGAAATCATGGGATTGCGTTTTTATTATGGAGAAAAATAAAAAGAAAGGCAAGATGGGAATGAGACCGGTAAAGAAGGTAGGCGGTAGCGGCACATTCATAATCTGGCTTTTAGTAGCGTTTGGCATTTTATATCTCTTTAACAGGTTAAACCAAGCCATAGAAAAGCCGATCAAGGAAATCCCCTATTCAGGATTTTTCACAATGCTCAAAAATAACCCTGAAAATCAAATTATAAAGTCCTGCGTAAAGACCGACAGCATCGTTAAAGGCGAATTATCCGATGGCTCTGGGTTCGTTGTGAATATCCCCGAGAATGACCAGGACCTTATAAGACTCTTAAGAGAGAATGTCAGGGAATTTGACATTCGTCCCCCGAAGACGCTAATGATTAATATATTATATTCTATCGGCCCAATGCTTCTTTTCATATTGTTTCTATGGCTCTTTGTATATAGAGGGGCCGGAGCCGGCGGCGGCAGGATATGGGCGTTTGGGAAGTCTCGCGCTACATTGGCATCTGAACAGCCCATGAAGATCACATTCGAAGATGTCGCGGGCGTAGACGAGGCGAAGGAAGAATTGAAAGAGGTCATAGAGTTCCTGAAGGATCCGAAGAAGTTTCAGAAATTGGGCGGGAAGATACCCAAGGGCGTTCTCCTAATGGGCCCGCCTGGAACAGGGAAGACGCTTCTCGCGAAAGCGGTAGCTGGCGAGGCAAACGTGCCGTTCCTATCAATATCCGGATCCGACTTTGTGGAGATGTTCGTTGGAGTAGGCGCATCAAGGGTGCGCGATCTTTTCGAGCAGGCGAAGAAAAGCGCGAAGGTGTCAGGCCACGGCGCGATCATATTCATAGATGAGATTGACGCGGTCGGCAGGCAAAGATTCGCTGGGATAGGCGGCGGCCACGACGAGAGAGAACAGACTCTGAACGCCTTATTGGTCGAGATGG
>MHFL01000054.1:1375-1982 GCA_001804165.1 Omnitrophica bacterium RIFCSPLOWO2_01_FULL_45_10
CTATTCTGAAGGTTCACACAAGAAATATCCGACTCGATAAGACTGTGAACTTAAATTCTATCGCTAAACAGACTTCAGGATTTTCCGGAGCGGATTTAGCAAACTTAGCGAACGAGGCCGCGCTTTTAGCGGCGAGAAGGAATAAAGAGACCGTCACGATGGAAGAACTCGGAGAGTCTATAGAGAGGGTTATGGCCGGACCCGAGAGAAAATCACGGGTCATATCTAAACAGGAGAAGACGATTATATCATATCATGAATCGGGCCATGCGCTTCTTGCCCTGATCATACCCGGAGCGGATCCTCTCCATAAAGTCTCGATTTTGCCGAGGGGTATATCATTGGGATACACCATCCGACTTCCTGTGGAAGATAGGTACATAGTCACAAAAGGGGAACTCTTGGGCAAGATTGTAGGCGCGCTTGGAGGCAGGGCCAGTGAAGAGTTGATCTTCAATGAAATATCAACAGGCGCCCATAATGATCTGGAAGTTGCCACACAAATCGCCCGCAAGATGGTGACTCGATTCGGCATGAGCGAGAAATTGGGACATCTCACGTTCGGCCACCGAGAGGAGCAGATATTTTTAGGCAGGGACATCATTGA
>MHFL01000054.1:2080-5982 GCA_001804165.1 Omnitrophica bacterium RIFCSPLOWO2_01_FULL_45_10
ATTGATCGATCAGGAGGTCCGCCGGATAATAGATGAGTGCTATAAGAAGGCAAAGGATGAACTAACCGTACATAAAGACAAACTAAAACTCCTGGCCGAGAAATTGCTGGAAGAAGAGGTGATGGAAGTAGAAGAGGCAAAAGCGCTTTTGGGATTGAATAAAGATGCCGGGACGGCTTGATATTGATGTTAAAGGTTTTCATCTTCTTTTAAGCGACAGGACATATATCATGGGGATCTTGAATGTGACCCCCGACTCTTTTTCCGACGGTGGTAAATTCTTTGATAAGGCCACAGCGATAGAGCAAGGCCTTCGGATGGCTCGAGATGGAGCCGATATAATAGACGTGGGCGGTGAGTCGACGCGGCCCGGAGCTAAAGAGACCAGCGCCCATGAGGAACTCGGGCGAATCATTCCCGTGATAGAGGGGCTTAGAGAAAAAGTCTCTATTCCTATATCTGTAGATACACGCAAGGCGAGGGTCGCGGAGGAGTCGATCAAGGCCGGCGCTTCAATAGTGAATGACGTATCCGCACTAAGGCACGATCCTGATATGGCGGACATCGTATCGAAGCACGACGCCGCGGTTATATTAATGCATATGAGAGGGAGGCCTCAGGATATGCAGTTGAATCCTATTTATGGAAACCTCATTTTAGATATAACAAATTATTTGCGGGAATCCATAGATTTGGCCCTTAAACACGGGATACCAAGAGAGAGGATCGTTATCGATCCGGGCATAGGATTTGGCAAGACCGTTGAGCATAATCTTGAGATATTGAAGCGGCTTGACGCATTCGGCGTTTTAGGGTGCCCCATCTGCATAGGCACATCGAGGAAATCTTTCATAAGCAAAGTTCTAAATCTCCCCCAAACAGATACAAGATTATTCGGCACATTGGCCACTTTAGTTATAGGGATTCTAAAAGGCGCGAATATATTACGTGTTCATGATGTCAAAGAGGCGGTTCAGGCGGCGAGGATGACGGACAGCGTTTTAAAACAAACATGAATATCGCTCAATATTTACAATATTGGAGGGCGCCGTTAGAGATACTTTTGTTATGGTATCTCATATATGTGGCGTTATTCTTTATAAAAGGCACGCGCACCGAGCAGCTGCTTAAAGGGTTGGTCATTATAGGAATCGTGTACGTTTTGACCCAGCTACTGAGATTGAACGCGATAAATTGGCTCATCACAAAACTCTTCCCCATATCGGTTATAGCCCTAGTCATTATCTTTCAACCGGAATTGAGGCGCGGTCTTACACGCCTTGGCCAGCTCGGGATTCATCAGGAAGACATCGAAATGATTGGGGAGGTATCGAAGGCGACGGTCGCTCTCTCAAAGAAGAAGGTTGGAGCCCTCATTGTTATAGAAAGGGAAGTTGGTTTGAAGCCATACATTGAGACCGGCGTCGCGATTGACTCAAAGACGAGCGAGGAGATGATAATATCCATCTTCGTGCCGCATACGCCTCTGCACGACGGCGCGGTCATAATCCAGAATGGGAGGATTGCCGCGGCAGGATGTATGCTGCCCCTGACGCAGGAAGAGAAGGGTCTGCCGAAGTCGGTCGGAATGCGGCACAAGGCCGCCATAGGCGTGAGCGAAGAGACGGATTCAGTCAGCGTAGTCGTCAGCGAGGAGACAGGCTCTATATCGATAGCGAACGGCGGGAAATTGATTCAGGGTTTGGATGAGGAAAATCTTGTAAAAAGTCTTAAGAATATTTTCTATAAGCCGGCGAGAAAAAGAGTCTCTTTTCATATAGGCCGACTACCGGTTATGCGGCCATCGGGAAAGAAGCGAGACTAAAGGCAAATCTTGAAATTTGTAAGAGGTTTTTTTACAGGAAATACGGGCTTAAAAATTATGTCACTCATCTTGGCTTTGATGTCATGGTTATATATAAGTGATGAGGTCCGCAGTACGAGCGAAGATGAAAAGCAATTTTTAAGCAGGATAATACCCGCGCGAGGGCTCGCCGCGAAAAACGTCTCCATTAAGACAATATTCGTCGGGCAGCCGCGGCCGGGGTTTTTTGTGGACGAGAGGAATATCGCCATATCGCCGGAATACTGCATTGTAGTCGGGTCAAAAGAAATTCTTGGTAAATTAAGATTCGCATACACTGCTCCCATCGATATAACCGGCGCCAACAAGACTTTCACGAAATCCGTTTCTCTAAATCCGATAGCTCCGGGCATATACATGGGGGATACGCTTGTCCAGGTCACTGTGCCCGTCGAGAAATCCGTTCCTCAGTAAAAAATTATGCCAAAACTGGGTGTGAATATAGACCACGTAGCAACTCTGAGGGAGGCGAGAAAGATTGATATGCCTGACCCGGTTGACGCGGCTTATCTTTGTTTAAAGGCGGGATGTAATTCCATCGTATGCCATCTTCGCGAAGACAGACGGCACATCAAAGACGACGACGTGCTCAAGTTGCGAAAGATAGCCAATGCGAGACTCAACCTGGAGATGTCGGTCGCTCCCGACATAGTTGAAGCCGCATGCCGCTTAAGACCCGACCAGTCGACGATAGTTCCCGAGAGAAGAGAGGAGGTCACGACGGAAGGCGGCCTTGACGTCGTGAAGTTTGAGAAGAAGATAAGAAAAGTAGTCGCGCGGCTTGAAGAAATGCACATAGATGTAAGCCTTTTCATTAACCCGGTTAGAAAACAGATAGACGCGTCTATAAATTCCGGCGCGCGGGTCATAGAACTGCACACAGGGCGTTACGCTAACACGAATTCTGAAAGCGCCCGGAGGAAGCAGTTGGATGTTTTAAGAGCAACGGCTGAATATGCTTTATCCAAAGGCCTTGAAGTGAATGCCGGCCACGGTTTAAATTATGACAATGTTTGGGATGTGGCGAGGATTGACGGCATAAATGAACTGAATATAGGCCATTCGATAATATCGAGGTCTGTCTTTACAGGCCTCTATGCCGCTGTAAAGGAAATGCTAGAGTTAATTAAATGATATTCGGGACAGGGGTTGATATAGTAGAAGTTGATAGGGTGAGAAATGCCATAAAGAAGTGGGGAGATAATTTCCTTAAGAAGGCGTTTACAAAAAGGGAGATCGGATATTCAAACGCGCGGCGTTTCTCGCACCAGCATTTTGCGGCGCGATTCGCGGCTAAAGAGGCGGTCATCAAGGCGTTCGGAGAATGGCGCGAATTTCCTGTGAAATGGACGGATATAGAGATACTGAATGACAAAGAGGGAAAGCCGATGGTTGAGTTTCACGACGGCGCGCTTAAACTCAAGGAGAAAAAACAGGTCGACAGGGTTGTTATAAGCATGGCGCATTCTAAAAAATACGCTGTCGCTAACGCTATTCTTTTAAAGAAGGGGATGTGATGGCCGCGATAGAAGAGGTAATAGCGAAATTCCCGAAAAGGGATCCCAGCGCGCACAAGGGGGATTTTGGCCACGTCCTTGTGATCGCCGGATCCATGGGTTATACGGGAGCGGCGTATCTCGCGAGCCAGGCGGCAACCTTGTCCGGTTCAGGCCTGGTAACTCTCGCTATAGCGAGAAGCCTTTACGAAGTGATGGCTGTGAAACTTACGGAGGTCATGGTAAGGCCGTTCTTTGAGACAAAGGATTATTCTTTGAGCCTTCTGGCCGAGAAAGAACTGAGCAATTTTGCGATGGAATCATGTAATTCTATAGCCATCGGGCCGGGTATCTCACGCAATAAGGAAACTCAATCTTTGGTAAGGAACCTTGTCACGAAGGTAACTAAGCCCATTACGCTGGACGCTGACGGCATAAACGCTTTCGTTGGCCATTTGGATATGCTGAAGGCCGCAAAATCGCGCCTTGTCCTTACGCCTCATCCCGGCGAGATGTCGCGGCTCATAGGAAAAGATGTAGAA
>MHFL01000055.1 GCA_001804165.1 Omnitrophica bacterium RIFCSPLOWO2_01_FULL_45_10
AAGACATTCTCCGACTACTACAACGCCGACCAACCAAGGTTTGTAAGAGAATATGACTCGTCATATAACCTCCTCGTCACATATGAATACGACTCAAGCGGCAAGCTGATCAAAAAAACTCTCCAAGACGGTACTATATACACCTATTATGTATCAGGTAGGATGGAATCAAAAAATCTCACCTCTCCAGATTTAAGCGGTAATATCTACTACCACTTTAAGAACGAAGCCTTCTACAATAATGGCACCCCAACCGATTCAACAGACGACTATGGTAGAACCGATATAATAAAGCGTCTTTCGCCTGACACAGATGGGGTCCTCGCTTATAAGTTCACTTACTCTACAGCCACCCCAGAGCGCATAGTCAAGAAGGAGGGCTACTCCAACTCAGGCATGACCACCTTAAAGGTCACATACACCTACTACGATGACACATATAACAGGATGGCGTCTAAGCGCCTGGCCACGCCTGACATCGGCGGAAATATATATTATGAATATCTAAATGAGGCATTCTACAATAATGGCACCCCGACCGATTCCACAGACGACTACGGCAGAGTTGCAAGAAGCCAAAGGGCAAGCGATGGTCATGTCTTCAAGAATGTTTCATACTACACGGGAACGGATATGAAATATGTCGTTGAAGAATATACCGATCTTAACGAATTTACTTTAGTGGCTACATATAATTACTATTACAGCGGCAGCATTGTAACAGGCGTCAGAAAAATCGAGACTAATAGGACGTTGGAATTTGAAGGGGATTTTGTGCGGCCCATCTACGATAACAACGGAACCTACAATTATGAGTCATGGTGGATGTACAGGACAGTTAATTATACGTCCGGCGGCAATTGGTATACATATAATAACGTTGTGATAAAATACAACCACAGCGACGGGAAATGGTATCTTTATGAACTTGCGGATCCAAATAATCCGTGGACGAATTGGGGCAATGTTCGCATAGCCTCGAATACTCAGATTACCCTTTACGACTCAATCGGTGGTAATCTGATAACATACCCAAACCTGCCGCCATCGCCGCCACTTCCACTTGCGGACTCTTCGCCCATGGTTCAAAATAACGCGTTCACCCCCGCCCCAGAAGTAACCCAGATCGCAACTTATACGTCTCTACAACAAGAAGTTGATCAGCGCCTGGCCGTAGAGAGTCAGTTGAATACAACCTATTCCTCGCAAGGCAGTTATACGCTTACGCCTGATATGGCTACCGACAGCGCCAGCGCCTTAAAAGAACAATTGATCAACTAGACATCTTAAAAGATTCATGATTTTTTAACCTCCCGTACTTTTAACCTCCCTTCCTTGTAAAATAGACCTCCATGTGGTAATATCTTCAATAAAACTATTTTTTTATTATAATGGCATTCCCATTTAGCCTTTTAGCCAGAGAGAAGATCGGGAACTTTCTGAAAAGGGTCTCATCTTCAAAAGAAGATAAGGCCTTGATAGAAAATTTCTTCTCCTTATCTCTATTGCAGGGGCTAAATTATATATTTCCCCTCATCACATTCCCTTATCTTGTAAGGATACTTGGCCCTGCGAAGTTCGGTCTAGTAATATTTGCCCAGAGTTTTATATGGTACTTCGTCCTTCTTACAGATTATGGTTTTAATTTTACGGCCAACAGGTCCGTCTCTGTAAACAAGAATAATATTGATGAGGTCTCGCGCATATACTGCACGGTAAATGTCATAAAATTCATGTTGCTCATAATCAGTTTTTTGCTTCTTTTCCTCTTCGTAAATTTTATCCCGAAATTTAAGGAAGAAAGGCTCGTTTATTATTTCACCTTCCTCACAGTAGCCGGAAACGCGTTATTCCCGACATGGTTTTTCCAAGGCATGGAGAGGATGAAATACATCGCCGTCCTAAACTGTTTGGCTAAGGCCGTATTTACCGTTTCAATATTCGTCTTCGTAAGAAGAGTCGAAAATTATGTATACGTTCCATTGCTCAATTCGCTCGGCTATCTCACGGCCGGCCTGGTAAGCGTAGCAATAGTTTCGAGAGACTTCGGTGTTAGATTTTTCATGCCGAAGATGATAGATATAATAGGCATGCTTAAAGAAGGGTGGCGCGTCTTCATATCCACCATAGCCATAAGCGCCTATTCCACGACGCGCGTATTTTCCGTAGGGCTCCTTACAAACGACACGATAACCGGCTTATACGCGATAGCCGATAAACTCATCAATATAATCCAGGCAACGTGGCTCATCCCCCTTGTTCAGGCAATATATCCCAGGCTAAGCAATATCTACGCAAGAGACAAAAGACAATCTTTCAGGTACATGAAGAGGTTTCAGAATTTCTCGACCATTGCCTACATAGTGATGCTACCCATTCTATTTCTAGCGGCGCCGTATGTAATAAAGGTTGTGTCTGGGCACGCCTACCCGGAGAGCGTAATCGCCTTTAGGATACTTTTAGTCGCCTTTCTCTTCACGACCGCCAACGCCTTTAGGGCACAGTTCCTTTTGGCGGCCGGATGGGACGATCTTTATTCCAGGATACACGTAATGGCCGGAATTCTGGGAATCCTGCTGACGTTCTTCCTCACTTATAAAATTTCTTATATAGGCCCGGCCATCGCGCTTACAATCGTTGAAATAACGGTTCTTTACCTAACCGTTAAAGCAGTCATAGATCGATCAGGAGACGCAAGGTAATTATGCTCATAACATTATCCGCAAGAAATAATTTTTTTGTCTTATTCATTACGGTTGTCGCATCGATACTTTTAAGCGGGTTATCACTATATGCAGGACCTCTGTGGGGGATTTTGGCGTTCGCGTTGATAGCGTTAGCGATCCTCTCTTTAATGAAGATACAAGCGCTATTCTACCTCCTCTTCCTGTGGTTGTCGGCAGCGGGCTTCATTCTTAATTATTTTCCTTTAGGGGAGTACGCAATAGCCACATACGTGGATGAGATATTGGTCTTCCTGTTGTTAATATTTCTATCTTTTAAGTTTGCCTCAAGAGAGGTATCAGGCGAATCCTCCATCTTCGTAATAGGCATATCTCTATTCATAATCTTTTTGAGCATCTCAACGCTCATCAACAAAAGCCCGGCCATAGGGCTTTTGAATTTCGTCTCGACTTATTTAAAGTTTTTCATAATATTTTTATGCGCCGTCAATCTCCTCGGAGACGATGATTTGAAAAGGATGATCACTTTTGCGGTGTTTACCGTATTGATACAATCCGCAGCGGCCGCGTTACAATATATCACATTCGGGAAAACGAACATTTTGGTCGGGTCCGAGATAACCAACATCAAAGACGCCGCATGCGGCCTATTTGGGAGATATGGAGCGCATCTCTTAGGCCACTTCTCTGTAATTACTTTGATCATCTCTTCATCGCTCTGGCTTTTTACCGGAGAGAAGAGATGGATATTTTATTCCGTCATATCGTTAGTCGCATTTATCCTCTCCTTCACCGAAAGTGATTATATATTCATTATCTTCTATATATTGATGCTGGGCAGCGAATTTTTGTCGCTTCGGCTGAAGGGCAAGCATGAGAGACAGTTTCGATTTATAGGTTACTCAATGCTTCTATTCCTGATTCTACTCAGTGTCTATTCGGCTTTGAATTTGCATTTAGAGACGGCGCAACGTTATAAAAAGTATCTTACTTCGGCCTCGGCGATAAAGGGGATGGGCAAGATGCAGGCGCTGAAGGCAATGACAAGTATAATATTAGAGGAACCACAGCACGTCATTATAGGCGTAGGGCCGGGCAACTTTACGGGAGGAGTCGCGCAAAAGGTCGAAGGGGCGTACTATAAAAAATATGTAGGGTTCAGGGTAAGGTCGATATTTTCCGTAGCCGACTATTGGTGGTCTACTTTTATTACCTTATTGTCAGAAACGGGCGTTTTGGGATACCTCGTTTACGCCTCAATGTTCGTAATTATATATTTGAAGGGATTGAGATTGAAGGGCTTAGTTGACCCCGGGGCCAAACCTTTCGATAAGGCTTGCGCCTTTTCATTGATAAGTGTGATGATATTTCTACTCTTTTTATCTTTCATGTCGAATTTATTGGAAGCGACTGTTTTAATGTTCCTGCCGTCGATTCTTTCGGCCTACGTCTGGAAAAGGTATCATATTTTACGCAGGGCACGATTATGATCAAGATCAAGCTAATATTCATCTCCCATTCCGCAGAATACGGCGGGGCGGAAAAGAACCTCCTCGATATCATTACCAATATAGATAGGGATTACTATGAGGTATATCTCTTGTTTCCCAGGGAAGGCCTATTCGAAGAGGAGATTAGGCGGCGCGGGATAAGATGCTTTATTATAAATTATAAGTATTGGGTGGACCCAAAACCATTTTCTTTAAGACTCTTATTAAATCTTCCTTTAAATATCATAGGCGCGTTCAGAATAGTCCGTCTTATCAAAAAGATCGGCATAGATATGGTATATACGAACACATGCACGGTGATATCCGGCGCGATAGCAAGCTTTATTTGCGGCAAACCCCACTTATGGCATATTCATGAGCACATAGGTAGACGAGGAGGCGCCTTTTGTCTACCTATATTTAATGGCCTCATACCTAAGTTAATCCACCTTTTATCGTCGCATATAATAGTTAATTCAGCGGCAGTAAAAGACGATTTTCCAAAAGCGTATCAAGAAAAGGTGTCCACAATCTATTACGGATTCGAAATCCCCGCGGATGGGCCGAAAGACAATGAAAAGGAAGAGATTAAAAGAAGATACGGCGTAGAAGAGAATGAAAAAATTATTTCGGTGATAGGCGTCATATGCGACAGAAAGGGCCAGAGGGAAGCGACGCTTGCCCTTTCCATCATAGCAAAGGAAAAATCTAATTTTAGATTGCTTCTTGCCGGCAAGGAGTACAGATCCAATCGTCCATATATAAGTGAGCTAAGCGCCATCATATCGCGCAATAATCTGCAGGGCAGAATGATATTCACAGGTTTCATTGAGGATATTAAAGAAATATACGCCATTTCAGATATGCTTCTGGTTCCATCGTCCGCCGAGCCGTTTGGAAGGGTAGTTGTGGAGGCTATGTTGTATGGAGTGCCGGTTATTGCCACGAGAGTAGGCGGTATACCCGAGATAGTCGAAGACGGCAAGACAGGCATTCTTATCAACTCACGCGGGCCGGAAGAGATAGCCGCTGCCATATTGAGGTTGTCTGGCGCGCCGCAGGAGGCGCGAAGGTTAGTAGAGACGGCCAGAAGGACTGCGATAGAACGCTTCGGCATGGCAAGAATGATGTTTGAGATCGAATCTATAATAAAAGAGACATGGCAGAGAAATCAGAGATATCGATAATAATCGTAAATTGGAACGCCCAAGAAGTATTGGGCGAGTGCCTGAAATCCATATACCGGACTGTAAATGCCTCTTTTGAGATCATAGTCGTTGACAATCACTCTTCGGATAATAGTGTTTCAATGATAAAGGAAGGATTCCCCGAAGTCAAATTGATCGAAGAGAAAGAGAATATCGGATTCGCAAAGGCCAACAATATTGGGTTTAGGTTTTCAAATGGTAAATATGTAATGCTACTCAACCCTGATACCGAACTGATCGATGACGCCGTAGAGAAGATGACGAAGATATTAGATACACATCAGGAGATAGGCATAGTTGGGCCAAAGATATTGAATAAGGATGGGGCCGTATCTAAAAATGGAAAGAAGAGATTGCCGACAATCCCCAACGACATATCTTATCTATTTCTTATCCAGAAGTCGATCGGCTTCATAGAGCAAAAGTTATCTCGGTTGCCCTTTTTAAAAAAGCAATTCTATTCCTATTACGAAAAAAGCGGGGAATGCGAGTGCCTGTCCGGCTCATGCATGATGTTCAAAAGCGCGTTTTTCAAAGAGGCGGGTCTTTTCGACGAAACCATGCCGATGTATCTAGACGATATCGACATATGCTATAGGTCCTTAAAGAACGGCAGGAAGAATTTCTACCTTGCCGATGCCGAGATTATTCATTTAGGGCAATACTCTACGAGGAAGTCGAATGACTACAAGATGTTCGACATATTATCCATGCATAGCCGGCTCTTATTTTACAAGAAGCACTTTGGAAAGAAAAAGGTCATCTCATATAAGATGGTAGTTCTCATGAGCATTCCATACCTTTTAGTTTTGGACATTATAACCATGCCTTATTATTTATTTTTGAATAAACTTGCCGAAAAGTTACAGGTTGTGAGGAAACACTTAAAGTATATTGATATAGTGATTGAGAGAAGATGAAGATCTTATTGGCAAATAAATTTTTTTATCCCAAGGGCGGGGCCGAGACCGCGTTTTTGCAAACGGGAAGACTCATGGAAAAGATGGGGCATAAGGTAATTTATTTTTCCATGAAGCATCCGATGAATCTAGAAACGCCCTATAAGAAATATTTCGTATCGAATGTAGATTATGAAAGAGGCGGATTGGCGTACAAAGCGAAAGCCGCTCTTAAACTTCTTTATTCGTTCGAGGCCGGGAGAAAAATGGAAGAGTTGATTCAGGATGAGCGGCCTGACATCGCGCATCTTTTTAACATATATCATCAGTTGTCGCCATCCATCCTATATTCCCTTAAAAGACACTCTGTCCCGATCGTCATGACCCTGAATGATTACAAGATGGCGTGCGCATCGTACCTCTTGCTGTATAAAGGAAAGATATGCAAGTCGTGTAGAGGCGGAAATTATTATGAATGTCTCTTAAAAAATTGCGTCAAAGAGTCAAGGTTAAAGAGCCTACTCAATACGTTCGAGATGTATCTTCACCACAAGGTTTTTCATTGGTACGACGTAGTAGATATGTTCATCTCGCCCAGCAGATTTCTACAATCTAAACTTCACGAGATGGGATTCAGTCAAGATAACATTATCCATTTATCTCACTTCTCGAATATCGAAGATATAAAGCCATCTTTTGGGCATGAGGACGACTCTGTTATTTATGTCGGAAGGTTATCAAAGGAGAAAGGGCTGGACACGTTGATAAATGCCGTTAAGGGGTCCGACAGGATACATCTAAAGATTGTAGGCGACGGGCCCATGAGGGAGGAGATTGAAGAGAGGATACGTAAAGAGGGGATAAGAAACATCCGCCTCCTCGGTCATAAAATCGGCAGTGAGTTGGAACAGGAGATTAGAAAGTCCAGGGCCGTCGTTCTTCCATCGCTATGTTACGAGGTTTACGGCCTCTCGATAACGGAAGGTTATGTTCTTGGAAAACCTGCCGTAGGCGCGAATATCGGAGGGATCCCGGAAGTAATACAGGATAATGTCACAGGATTATTATTTAATCCTGGAGATGAGATCGATTTGCGTAAGAAGATAGAATTTTTTATAGAAAATCCAGATAAGGCCGTAGAGATGGGTAAAAACGGACGGCGATTTGCGGAGGTCGAACTCAATCCAAAAATATACTACGAGAGATTGATGCAAATTTATCAAATGGCATTCGAGCGCCATAAGATTAATAAAAGGTGATGGTCCATGAAGATCGCGGTTTTGGGAACCAGAGGTTTTCCGGGAGTCCAGGGAGGAGTTGAGGCGCACTGCGAAAACCTCTATCCGAGATTAGCGGAGTTGGGATGCGACGTCACTGCATTCACGAGAGCGCCGTATGTAAATCCGAATATTAAAGAATACAAAAATGTCAAACTATATTCGTTAACCTGCCCTAAGACGAAGGCATTAGAAACGCTCGTTCATACGTTTAAAGGCGTCTTTGCCGCTCGAAGGATGAACCCGGATATATTGCACATCCACGCCATCGGGCCATCTCTATTCGCTCCATTGGCCCGAATCCTCGGTATGAAAGTTGTGATAACTAACCATGGCCCGGATTATAAAAGAAAGAAATGGGGGTATTTAGGCAAAACGGCCCTGGTTTTGGGAGAGACCTTAGGCACGGCCTATGCGAATGAGATAATATGTATCTCCGGACATATCGCGAGGCATATCTACAGGATTTATGGAAGAGAGGGTACTCTTATCCCAAACGGCGTAGTCATGCCAAAGATTGTAGAAGACGAGACGACTCTAAGAAAATACGGCCTGGACAAAGGCAAATATATATTAGCCGTCGGACGGTTTGTGCCCGAGAAGGGTTTCCATGATTTGATAGGCGCCTTTGATAGGCTTTACAGTATGAAAGAGGGCCGAGATGGATTTGAATGGGGTTCGATAGACGGATGGAAATTGGTGCTTGTCGGCCGACCCGACCATGAAGACAGATACAGCTTGGGTTTAAAGAAGACGGCGCAGGAAAATGAAAATATGATATTGACGGGCTTTTTAACAGGCGCTGCGTTGAAAGAACTCTATATCCATGCAGGGTTATTTGTACTCCCTTCCTATTATGAAGGTTTATCCATTACATTGCTTGAGGCGATGAGTTACGGCTTATCATGCATTGCCTCGGATATACCCGCGAATAGAGAAGTCGCGCTACCGGATGAGAGATATTTTAAGGCGGGAGATGTGAAAGGCCTCGCGGATAAAATGAGAAAATTTATGACAATGCGCTTAAACGAAGGAGAAAGGCAAAGGATGACTGATCTTGTCAAAAAGAAGTACGACTGGGATGATATAGCGGCGAGGACGATGTCTGTATATAAAAAGGCGGTCGGTTAATCATGAGTAGACGGCTTGTTATAAACATAGCGCTAATTCTGTCTTTAATCTTGACGGAAGTTGCCATAACCAGGTCGTTTGTAGCCGACACCCTGTTTGACGATGCCCAGAGATACGCTGCCAAATACAGGTGGATCGAAGCAGAAGAAAAATTTGAGAAGGCAATAAAGAAAGATCCTTTCAATAGCCCTTATCTGTCAGGGTTTGCGGATTTCCTTTTTGCGAAGAGCCGTTATACCGGCAAAAGGAAGACTCTCATCGCGCAGGCGGAAGCGCTATATGCGAAAGCCGCAAAGATAAATCCGAGAAACGGTGAATATTCGGTTAGGTTGGGAGAGGCGGGCATAGGTCTTTTTCTGGAGGATAAAGATATCTCGGATAAAGATAAAAAGCGCCAGACCATCAGTAGCGTATTCACTCATTTCAGGGCCGCTGTCAGGAAGGACCCTAACGGATTTAATGTCGCCTATTCAGTGGGTTATTCCGGATTATCGCTGTGGGAGTTTATAAATGATGAAGATAAGGATTTTATTCTGGACAGACTTAGATACGCCCTGAAGGTGAACCTTTATTATTCAAGACATATATATCCCAAGATATGGAAATATACGCGGGATTTTAACCTGCTTACATCTGTAACGCCTGATAATCTCAGGTCCAACATCGTACTTTACGATTTTTTGTCAGTCAACAATCTCTGGCAATATCGAAAGGCGCAGGCGGCCATCGTGGAATATTATAAACGGAAAGAGCGCCCCGAAGCAGTTGAACGGGAAAGGGCCGAGAAAAAGAAGATGCTTGAAAAAATCAAAAGGGCCGCAAGGGGCGCAAGCGTCTCATCTATAATTGCAAAATCAGACTGGAAAGGTAAAGCCTCTAATGGCGGTAATACCTATATCGATGGCAATATGTTCTGGTCCGGGATAGTTTACGCTCTGATTGACGTTCCGGAGGGTGAGGCGAAAGTCAATATTGAAGCCAAAGGGTCGCCTGCATACGGCATATATCCTTATATGATTGTTGAACTCGACGGCGAGAATATCGGAGAGGCCTTTGCGGGTAGTCCGGAATGGAAGGAATATACGTTTAAGATAAATAGTACAGGCGGGATCAAGGTCTTGAGCATAGCATTCGTTAATGACGCAATGGACGATAAATCAGGAGACGATAGGAATCTCTGTGTCGGAACGGCTGAAGTGAAGGAGGGATAAGTATTTATAAAATTATCTTGTGGTCAGGGATCGCGGCTATACTCATCTTCACACCCATAGCGCGGGGAGCGGTCAGGACATGGTCCATAATGCCCGTATTGTTTACAGAGGCAATTCTTATATTCACTTGGTTATGGCGCGCCAATAATATTCAAGGTTATCTTTTTAAGAAGACCGCTTTTGATAGGCTCATTGCGTCTCTAGTGTTTTTGGCCGGGCTATCTTTTATATTCTCGATATACAAACACGACAGTTTCTTCGCGCTGATCACCCTCTTAGGATATATCGGCATTTATTATCTTATCCTAAATGAATTCGATTCGAGGATGATAAGACGGTTGCTCTATATTGTGATATCTATCTGTTCAGGGCTGTCTCTCTACGGCATCCTGCAATATCTGAATGTCCTTGACCACTCATGGTGGATTTCTGACCGCTTTTTAGCGGCAACATTCGTAAACCACAATCATTTTGCCGGCTATCTGGAATTGGTGATACCTTTAACCATAGGGGCCATGTTAGAAAAAGGCGCTAAGTCGCGGCTCATCCTGACGATGGCGCTTATCTTTATGACAACGGCATTCATCCTGACCCAGTCACGGGGAGGATGGATAAGTCTCGGCATCGCGCTCTTCATAATGGGCATAGTCATCATAGGAAAATCCCGGCGAGACAAAAAAAATATTTTGATCCTGATTGTTTTTATTGGGTTCATCACCGCCATGATATACTTTGCCAAAGACGCGATAGCGCCCCGCATAGAGACCATTGTGTCCATGGAAGTGAAAGAGGCATCGTTTGACTCGCGTCTAAAGATATGGGCCGGGACGATAGAGATGATCGGGGAAAGGCCGCTTCTCGGGACAGGGATCGGAACTTTTATATGGGCGTTCCCGACGTATCGGCCGCAAGGCCTCAATGCGCGCGCGAATTTCGCGCATAACGATTATTTAAATATCGCCGCCGAGATCGGCATCCCCGCCGCTATCATAATTATCTGGCTAATCATCGCCGCGGTAAGGGCCGGCCTTTCGAAAATAAATTTTAGATTTCAAACCGTAGGATGTTCTATCGGCATCTTAAGCGTGGCCCTCCACGGCCTTGTCGATTTTAATTTTCATATACTTTCCAATATGTTATTATTTATTATCTATATCGCCGTCGTAACCGGCGATTATGATAGTTTTAAGAGGACGGACGATAATGCTTAAAGAGAAGGATGCCGCGATAAGGAAGGCGATGTTGTTATTGGACGCAGTGGTCCTAACCGTTGGTTTCATCATCACATTTTATCTCAGAAGACATTTTCACGCCTTCTACAAGTTGGATATCATCGCCTCGAGCCGTGTCGTAGCCGAGATGGCCACGCCGTTTACCGATTATCTGGTAGCGCTCTTCTTCATAATACCTGTCTGGTGCGCGATGTTTCACTTGAATGGTATGTATATGCCGTTCCGCACAAGGACTTTTCTTGATGTCTTCCGGATTATAATTAAATCAGTATTTTTTTCGATATTAGCATTCGGCACGATAGTCTTCTTGTTTAAATTGGAATTCATTAGCCGTGTGTTTTTTATAATGTTTTTAATTATATCCACAGCCGCCATTCTCGCGGAAAAGACGGCAATTCTCGGGACAGCGCACTACCTGAGAAGGCAGGGATACAACTACAGGATGCTGCTAATCGTGGGAACAGGGAAGAGGGCGGAGCAATTTGTAAATACGGTCAAACGGCATAGCGAGTGGGGATTCAGGATAGAAGGGATCATAGATTACGAAAAGACCAATCTTGGTAAAGAGATAGACGGCGTCAAGGTGATAGGGACGCTCGAGGACATAGCCCTCATATTGCATACAAAAGTAATAGATGAGGTCATATTTATAGTTCCTCGGGCAATGCTGGGCGCTATGCAGGATTCGATATATACCTGCGAGACGGAGGGAGTGAGCGCGACGGTGGCCGTTGATCTATTTGATACGAAGATAGCGCGGTCTCGCCAGACAGAACTGGATGGCATCCCTTTCATAACGTTTGAGACTACATCCTCCAGAGAGTGGCAATTGCTCATCAAGAGGATGTTGGATGTCGCATTGTCAGCATTCAGCATCATTGTCCTGAGCCCGGCGCTCATTACGACGGCCGTATTAATTAAACTGACTTCTCGGGGCCCCGTATTTTATCTACAGAAAAGGGTAGGGCTTAACGGCAGGAGGTTCGCCCTTTATAAATTCCGCTCTATGTATAAGGGCAGCCACGAGAAGTTGTCTGAATTAATGGAGAGGAATGAAATGAAGGGGCCCATCTTCAAGATGAAGAAGGACCCCCGTATCACGTCTTTGGGCAAGTTATTAAGAAAATTTTCCATAGACGAACTGCCCCAACTCTTCAATGTATTCAATGGAGAGATGAGCCTGGTGGGGCCCCGGCCCGCGCTCGCGAAAGAGGTGGCATTATATGAGCCGTGGCAACGGCGGCGCCTGTCGATGAGGCCCGGCATCACCTGCATTTGGCAGGTGAGCGGCAGGAGCAAGATAGGTTTTGACGAATGGATGAAATTGGACCTGGATTATATAGATAACTGGTCGCTTTGGCTCGATTTAAGGATCATCGCAAAAACCTTTCCGACCGTGCTGTTAGGTATCGGCGCGTATTGAAAATATGGCTAGAAGCAAGACAGAAGCTAGTGATTTATTTTTTGTTCCTTTGATCTTATTCATGGCGGTATATTTTTCCACATATGGTTCACACAATTTTGCTGACTTGATAGATCAGCGTCAAGACGCGCCTTCCGGCGCATCGGCAGAAGAAAAAGCGGCGGATTCCTCCGAGGGGTGGTTTGAGATAAAAAGCAGGTATTTCACAATCTACTGCGAAGAGGCGACGAATATAAACCTCATAGGAAGACGCCTCGGAAGAAGGGCGCTATTTACAAGCGGAATTTACAAACCTAATCCGGTAAGCGCCCCGCCGCAAAAGGTTGCGTATAGAATGGACATGCTGCTTGAGAGAGTGGAAGAGATGCTTGACATGTACCCGAATCTCGGAAGGATAAACGTCAAGATTTTTAAGGATAGAAAAGAGTTGAACGCGGAATATTCTAAGATATTCGGCGTACACGCGGATTATAAATCATTTTATATTCATAAATATTCGACGATCTACGCGTCTGAAACCGATATTTCAGATTCTGTGATGGCTCACGAAATGGCGCACGCAGTTATCGATAATTATTTTTCAGGTCTTCCGCCTGAAAAAATAGGAGAGATACTCGCGACATATGTCGATTTGCATCTCGAGAATGAATGAATCGGAAGAGTGGAGAGGTTTTATTTAGTTAGGTTATAAAAAAGTAAGATTTAGGGATTTGACAATTGGATTTTTATATGATATCATTATAATAGAGATAATTAAGGTTATAATAAGAAGAGGAAGGCTACATGAAAACAATCAAATTTATCGCGTTTTTTATACTTTTCTTTTTCCTCCTTTCGCAAACAATGACATTTGCCCAAGAAAGCGTTCTTAGGGTCACAGGAACCTCAGGGACGGTTTTAATTAAAATTTATCCTTCAACTGAATGGAAAGACGCAACGGCGGGTCAGGAACTCAATCAAAGGGACGAGCTCAAGACAGGACTCGACTCAAAGGTTGCGTTAGAATTTCCGGACAGAAGCGGCATAACCTTAAAGTCTAATTCCGAGATAAGTATTGAGGAGTTGGTGTGGGACAATATGGCGCATAAGGTCGGCATAAATATGAACTCCGGTGAGCTCAGAACCATAATAAAGAAAGTAAATACACCATCTGAATTTAAGGTCAAAACGCCCACCGCGATCTGCGGGGCGAGGGGAACCATCTTTTATTTAAGGGTCTTAGCATACATCACAAGTTTGTTTGCCGGCGAGGGTTACGTTGACTTCATCAATACTATAAGCAACAAATCTTATACAGTTGTCGAAGGCATGATGTCAATTTCGAATATTGACGGCACTATTTCTGAACCGGTGCGCCTGTCTGACCCTGAGATTGAGGGATGGTTATCGGGATGGGAGGTAGGGGCCGTGGCGGAACCTTATGAACCTCCGGTGGCCGGAGAAGAGGCGAGAACGGAGACCATAGCGCCGGAAGTGACACCGGAACGAACAGCGAGTGATACATAAAATAGATTTTAAATAGGGGCACGCCAATTTTTCTTAATTACGCGAAGGAAAAATCGACTGTTCCTATTTTTTATGCATAATATATTGCGCTTACGGTATTGACTTTTCTCAACATAATGGTAAACTTATGCATTATATATGATACAAATAATACGCAATAAACGGCATAATAAAATAATTTTAAGACGCCTCCTTTTCTTTAATATCACGCTCGTATTATTGCTGGCAAATTCTCCTCTTGCGCGGGCTCAACTTGCCAATCCTGATTTACCATATAGGGAGGGGGTAAAGATCAAGGATGTAATCATCCATTCCGCTATAAAAACCGAGGAACAATTCGAAGGCAATATATATTTACAGGATACGGACACTAAATCCGATTCCATAACTCTTGTTAACCCTTCCGTAGGCATCGAAATACCTTTAAGACGAAACAGGATCAGCGCTGATTACGACGCGGAGATTTATTCTTATGGTTCGCACGAGAGCGAGGACCACGTGGACCATCGCGTAAGGGCATTGGGAGAAGTTAATCTGGCTGATTATAAAGTATCGGCGCGCGATACCGTAAGGATATTTATAGATAGGCGCGCGGACGAAAACTCCAATAGAATAAAAAGACAGGAAAATACGTTTAGAATAGGGATAGAAGCGAAGTATGAGCGGCTCGGATTCGATATCGGATATACGAATAAATTTGAGGGATACGATTCCGAAGAGATATCGTTTCGATCCTTAACCTATTCTGACAGGAGCCGTTTCGTCAACATAATAGACGCCACCTTAAGTTACAGATTCCTGCCCAAGACCATGGCTCTACTGGAGAATGATTTAGGTTTTGTCACTTATCATAATAGTTCCGAAGTGCCGAATTCGTATTATGACGAGATCCTCCTTGGCATGAGAGGAGAATGGTTTGCGAAATTATACATTAACTTTAAGGCCGGACTGAGATACCAGAATTATGAAGATTCCAATTTGATAGTTGACAAAGATTATGTCGGCCTGGTGATGAGAGGCGGCCTCGATTATTTCGCGACGGAAGACGATACGGTAACCTTGGCCGCTGAAAGGGTTGTCGTGGAGTCCATCTATTCGAACATGAACTATTATAATGTGAACGCCCTGAAATTGAGTTACACGCATAGATTCAACGATAAGGTATCCGCGACTCTTTTCGGCATTTATCAACTTAACCTCTATCCCGCGGAATCCACCGAAAACAACGTCACGGGAAAAAGGTATGACAATTACCTATGGGGCGGCGCGTCGTTGAGATACGATATAAGGAAGTGGCTGTCCGTCGAGGCCAAATACGAATATAGGCAGAGGATATCGAGGTTCGACATCTTCGATTACATCGACAATTTGGCGACGCTTAGAGGAACCGTTGGATTTTAAGATGAGAACTCTCTTTAGTATTATCATATGCTTTATCGCGCTTACATTGTTCGCGAACGGCGTCTTTTCGCAGAGTTCAGAATACAAACTTCAACCGATGGATGTCATCACGATAACCGTCCACAGCCACCCGGACCTCACGACCAAGACGCGCCTCACAGCGGACGGATATATCACATTTCCGCTTTTAGGCAGGATAGAGGCGCAAGGTCTCGCAGTTAGAGAACTCGAAGTGAAACTAAAGACGATGTTAGAGAAGGACTACTTAGTTACGGCTCAGGTATTGGTCTTCATAGAGGAATATCGGCCCAGGCAGGTCTCTGTGATTGGTGAGGTCAATAATCCCGGCAAGTTTGACATGCCGGGCGAAAAGGACATAACCCTGATGCAGGCCATAGCAATGGCCGGCGGATTCACAAAACACGCCGAAATACAAAAGACGAAGGTCATGCGGATAGACGAAGGCGTAACAAAGACCATTATGATAAACGTGAAGGATATTACGGAGAAGGGCGAGAAGGAAAAGGACATAGTCTTGAAGCCGGAAGACATAGTCTACGTTCCGGAGAGTTTCTTCTAAAAGGAGAATAAGACTTTCAAATGGAGAGCCCAAGGCCCAGCATAAAAGAAGAGGGGCTTCAACTCAAAAATTATACGCATATCATCCGCCGCAGGGCCGATGTGTTGATCCTATTTTTTGTCGCTACGGTATCAGTCATAACAATCGGGTCGTTTATCATGGAGCCAGTTTACCGAGCGACAACGACATTATTAATCGATCCGGAAAGCCCCAACGTTCTCACAACAACCGGCATGGTTGAACTGGAATCCCAGAACTATTTTTCATATAAGGAATATTACCAGAGCCAGGCGGAGTTGTTGACGTCCTATACGCTGGTTAAAAAAGTCTTTAACGAATTTGGGCTCGAAGAACAGTTCGAATATTTTGACGCGAAAGAACCGATAAAGAAATTTTTGAAGACGATAAAAGTGGATCCGGTGCGCGATACGCGATTGCTTAAACTGAACGTCGACAACAAGGACCCTGAATTGGCCGCTAAAATAGCCAACCGTATGGCAAATTTATACGTAATGCGCAACCTGTACTACATATCCCGCACAGAATTGACGAATCTTCTTAAAAACGAATACCTGAAGTTAGAAAGCCGTGTGTCCGAATATGCCAAGGTCTACAAAGAAGGCCACCCGGAGATGATAAAAGTGAAAAATGAAATGGCTGAACTGGTGGCCAAGATAGAGAAGGAGAAGAAGTCAGTATATGACTACGACAACATCGAGGATTATCTGAAACCCGAAGCGCAGCATCAGTTGGCCGGTTTCAAGGCGAACAACATCAGCGTTCAGGACTCGGCCGAAATACCGGTCGTGCCAATAAAGCCAAAGAGGGCCCTGAATATAGTTCTCGCCGTAGTCATCGGCATCATGGGCGGTATAGGGATGGCATTCTTCTCCGAGTATCTCGATGATACCGCGAAGAGTATCGAGGATGTGGAGGAGATAGCGCCGTGGCCCTTTTTAGGAAGCGTCCCTAGAATGAAAGGCCGCGGGAAAAGGGCGGAACTCGAGAAAGACGTGCGCGTTCAGAGACTTCCCAGGGATCCCGTGTCAGAATCCTATCGCTCCATTCGAACCAGCATTCTCTTTTCGTCGACAGAGGAACGCCCCTTAAGGAGCGTCGTTGTGACCAGCCCGGGCCCTCAGGAAGGCAAGACCACGACACTCTGTAATCTGGGGATCTCCATCGCGCAGAACGGAAGCAAAGCGCTCTTGGTAGACGCTGATATGCGCAAACCCCGCCTGCATGAGATATTCAATATTGAGAATAAAAATGGCCTGAGTGATTTTCTTTGCGGCAGGATTGAATTCGTTTCATCAGTTAAGGCAACGGATATAGAGGGACTCTCCATCACGAACGGAGGGACCCATCCGCCAAACCCATCGGAACTCCTTTCCAGCCAGAAGATGAAATATTTTATACAGGAGGCCGAAAGGAAATTCGATTTTCTCCTTTTCGACAGCCCGCCTGTCGGAATGCTGACGGATGCGATGATATTCTCTTCGATGGTTGATGGCATGATAATGGTCATCGAGAGCTCAAAGACGTCCAAAAGAACGCTGGCAAGGATTTATAAGCTTATCAATAGCGCGGGGGTAAGGGTGGTGGGCATAGTTTTAAATAAAATATCGATCCATGGCGACGATTACTACCACCGCTATTACCGGCATTACTATGGTAAGCCGTAAATCTTTTAACTTTGCACTTTATCGCAAGTTAGTATATAATCAATTGATAAATATAAAGAGGACTTTTATGACGCGAAGAGGCATCTTTGCCAATTTGCTATTCCTATTTTCCGCTCTGGTTCTAGTCGAAGAGGCGTTCGCGGGCGCGTGGACCGTTCCGAAACATAAAGTCTGGGCTGAATATTACATGAAGTGGAACTACGCCAAAGAGGAATTCACGATTGAGGGAAAAAGGAAGATCCTGTCAACGGCCGAAAAGAATGCGCGAAGTCAGGAGTTTGTCATGGAGCCGAAGATCGAGTACGGCTTAAGAGATGACTTGAACCTGCTTTTCGGTTTAGAGTATAAAGAATCGCATTATAAAGAATATGGCAGACAACTGGCGTGGGGAGATTTCGCCCGAAAGAATCACGGCATCACTAACGTGAAATTCGGAGCGAAATACCGTCTTTTAGAAAATCCGGTTGTCCTAAGCGTGCAGGGCAGGATTTTTATATATCCCGGCTATGGAATCTACCATGGCGACGACCCGGCATATACGAATCAACCATCCATCGGCAAAGGAGACGACGCCTTCGAATTACGGGCATTAATCGGGAAAAAATTTGATATCAACGTTCCTTTCTGGGCCGAAGCCAAACTTCCCTGTTACGTCGGCGCTGAGACCGGCTATCGATGGAGAAACAGGCACGTCGCGAATGACATACCTTACTTTGTGGAGGCGGGCTTCTGGCCGGTCAATTGGCTTTTGATAAAAAGCGAAATAGACGGTTATAAGTATCACGGCGGGACAGGCAGCATACGGGAAAGTTACGGCATATGGAGAATAGGCGGCGTCTGGGAAATATTCGGGGATAGCGTCTTGAGGGAAGGCAATAAACTATTCAACATTGAATTTCAATACGGCATGACGGTCTGGGGCAAAAGTACGACCGCGTATCAGGAATGGGTATTGAAGGCTCAGGCGCAATTCTAATTTAATGGTTCGATCATATGGCTCTATTCAGAAGAGATAGAAAAAAATTCGGCGAGATGTTGATAGAGAAAGGTCTCGCCACAAAGACCGATATCGAAGAGGCGCTTAAAGTCCAAAAGGAGATTTACGAAACAAAGCGGATTCAGAAAAAAATAGGCGTGATATTGCATGAAAAAGGCATCATAGATTTAGATTCCATAGATGATGTGCTGAATGAACAAAAACATTTTAACGGCTTCATACTCAAGGGGCTGATATATTCCATCTTCCATTCGAAGTGAATAAGTCGAGGAGGCGTCATGTGGACTTTAAAAATTAGGATGTATCTTTTGATAGGGATCCTGTTCGCGATCATCTATGCGGCCGTCTCCATGATAAGTTATTCGCTTGGCATAGGCAACTTCTATTTTTACCTTATCCTGTCGTTTGTGATGATGGTCATTCAGTACATGATAGGGCCGAAGATCGTAGAGTGGTCGATGCGCGTCAGATACGTAAATGAAGGCGAATATCCTAAACTGCACAGGATGATCCAAGAACTATCAGTTGCGGCAAAAATTCCTGCGCCGAAGATAGGCATCGCTCAAATTTCAATACCGAATGCCTTCGCCTTCGGAAGAAGCGCAAGAGACGGAAGGATCTGCGTCACTGAGGGGATGCTGGGTTTATTGAAGGATGAGGAGCTGAGGGCGGTTCTAGGCCACGAGATGAGCCATATAAAAAATAGGGATGTCCTCACGATAACGATACTTTCCGTGATACCCATGATCTTATACCGCATTGCGTGGCACTTTCTATTTTTCGGCGGCGGAAGAAGGGACAGGAATCAGCCGAGCGGCGCCATGGTAGGTTTAATAGCGCTTCTCTTCTACTTTTTGACGAACCTTTTGGTCCTCTACGCGTCGAGGATAAGGGAATATTTCGCTGATAAGGGCTCTGTTGAACTGGGTAATCCTCCATCGAATCTCGCATCCGCTCTATATAAACTTGTTTACGGCTCCGCGAGGATGCCTAAGAGTGAGCTCAAAGACGTTGAGGGCATGAAGGCATTTTTTGCCAACGATCCTTCGCGGGCCCTGGCTGAATTCAAGGATTTAAGAGAACTCGATTTGGATAGGTCCGGGACGCTATCGGGCCAGGAATTGGCGGCTTTACGTTCAAGCGAGATACGATTGGGTTTCGGAGATAGAATCCTGGAACTTATGAGCACGCACCCTAACATGCTGAAGCGGATAAAACGCCTAAGCGCTTGGTAGAGGTTTTGCGCAAATTTGAGAAAAAATAGATAATTGAAATTCAATTTTGAAGCTACAGGAATCGGCTCTTTACCCTTCAAAGACGCAAAATCAGCCTGCCGTATAATCTTCGATAATTTCAAATCCATCCCTCATTGGCCCCAACTTCCAAAGATTTCATTCCTTGAGAATATGTATGTCCAATTTTCTCAAGGCCTGCCGGGTCTCGTTCTCGATGAGCGTAAAAATACCATCCACATAGATACCTCTAAGGCGGCCGCTAATATAGAAAAAGTGTATGAAAGATACTTAGATGGGGACACTGAATTTTTTAAAATATCCGAAGACCACGCCAGGGGCTTTTATGAATTTTTGAGCCAGATCGAAGGCCGTACAAAAGAGATAAGTTTCGTAAAAGGCCAGGTGACAGGCCCTGTGAGTTTCGCCCTTTCTGTCACGGATCAGAATAAAAGATCGATCATTTATGAAAAGGACATTTTAGAGGTTGCGACAAAGGTTCTCTCAATGAAGGCCAGATGGCAGATTCGAGAAATAAGGAAGATCTTTCCGAACGTAATCATTTTCGTGGACGAGCCATATCTGGTCTCGATAGGTTCGAGTTTCGTGAACATAAACGTAGAGGACGCCGTAAAAAGAATAGACGAAGTGATTGATTTGATAAAGAGTGAAGGCGCTTATGCCGGCATCCACTGCTGCGGCAATACGGATTGGTCGATTCTGTTGAAAAGAGATATTGACATATTAAGTTTTGACACCTATAATTTTAGCAAAGAGTTTTCGTTATACTCCGACGGCGTTAAAAGTTTTTTGACTCGGGGCGGCGGAATCGCATGGGGCATCGTTCCGAGTTCGCAGGATATCGACGGAGAATCGAAGGGGAATTTGTCACAAAGGTTAAAGGCCGCGCTCGGGCTGTTTCGTGAAAAGGGCATAACCGAATCTATGCCATCCCTCGTTACCCCCAGTTGCGGCGTCAGCACATTGGATGAAGATAGGGCGAAGAAGATTATGGAGATGACGCGAGTTTTATCACATGATTTATCCAGATAAAATGACGCACGTATCCCGAAGCCCGTTACCCGTAACCCGAAAGAGACTATGTCCAAATTCTTAAAGAATCCTGTATCCCCGTTTGAAATAGACCCCAACCTAAGATTAAAAGATATTTTAGAGGCGATGGGCCGCACCGCATTTCAAGGCCGGTGCCTTTCCAGCGCGTTCAAAATCTGGAAGCGGATGCTTAAAACCGACACCACCATATTCCTTGGCCTTTCAGGAGCAATGGTGCCTGCCGGAATGCGAAAGATAATAAAGTACCTGATAGAATCGCGCCTGATAGACTGTCTTGTATCGACCGGGGCGAATCTATTTCATGACGCGCACGAGACAAGGGGCCATTTTCACTGGCAGACGGACGCATGCGCAAACGACCTGAAGTTAAGAAAAGAGCGTCTGGACAGGATTTATGATGTCCTTGGAAGCGACAGGGAATTCTGCGAGACCGATAGATTCATCGCGACATTCGCCTCGACCCTGGACAAGACAAGGGCATACACCACGAGGGAGTTTTTATACCTATTGGGCGAGAGGTTGTCCAAGGTAGCGAAGGAAGATGGCATCCTTACATCCGCTTATAGGTGCAAGGTTCCCATATATTGTCCGGCCATAGGCGATTCCTCGATAGGCATATCGCTCGTCGTTGACCATCCGAAAGGTAAGGTCCTTTTTGACACGATTAAAGACGTTGAAGAGATGGCAAAACTCGTCTTAAGTTCGAAGAGTACCGGCGTGATATATCTGGGGGGAGGCACGCCTAAGAATTTCATCCAGCAGACCGAAGTGACGGCGCCGTTCATGGGCCGCAGGGTGGGAGGGCACAAGTACGCGATTCAAATAACGTGTGATTCACCGCAGTGGGGAGGATTGAGCGGTTGCACTTTCGAGGAGGCGCAGAGTTGGGGAAAGATTTCAAAGGACGCCCATATGGTTACGGTCTATTGCGATACTACGATAGCCCTGCCTTTAATCGTGACGGCATTGGCTCAGGAAGAAAGCCACATTATAAAGAAGAGGAAATTGCCGCGAATTCCTTTCTTTAACAGAAAGGTGGAGAGTTCTTAAAAGATATGGAAGAGAATATTATAATAATGCCGAACGGTCCTGCGATTCCTCAGATGAAGCATTTTGGGGGGATTGATGAGGAATACGCGAACTTCAAAAAATCGAAGGTCGTGCTGATACAGGTTCCCTACGAGAAGACAACGACATACAAGAAGGGGACGAAATATGGGCCCGCCGCGATAATAGACGCTTCCGGTTATATGGAATTGTTCGATGACGAATTAAATCAGGAGACATACAAAATAGGCATTCACACTATGCCAGAGTTAGAGGTCGAGAATATCCCGCCGGAGGAGATGACAGAAAAGATCCACGACTCGGCCCTTGAGATTTTAAAATCGAATAAATTCCCGGTTATAATAGGAGGCGAACACACGGTATCAATAGGCGCGGTTCGGGCGCTCAAAAGTGTCTATCCAAATCTCTCCGTTCTCCATCTCGACGCGCACTGCGACCTAAGGGATGAATATTTTGGTTCAAAATATAACCACGCCTGCGTAGCGAGAAGAATCTCGGAGATCTGCCCTGTGGTTCAAGTCGGCACAAGAAGTCTTTCGAGGCTCGAGAAGGATTTTTTGGCCAGTCAGTCAAACGGCAGGGTGAAGACATTGAGCGTATACGATATTCTCGAGATGCCGATGTGGAAGGATACCGTCTGGAGCAGTTTATCTGAAAATGTCTACGTGACGATTGACCTGGACGTATTCGATCCATGTCTGGTGCCGGCGGTCGGGACCCCGGAACCGGGAGGAATCGGATGGTACGAGACACTCGATCTGCTTCGAGAAGTGGCGCGCGAAAGAAAGATAGTGGGATTCGACGTCGTCGAACTCTCGCCTTTAAAAGATCAGGCGGCGTCAGACTTCCTCGCCGCGAAACTCATTTACAGATTTTTGGGCTACATATTTTCTAATAAGAAATGATACTCGTCCCCCGGAAAAATCTGCTCGTCCCAAAGAAGATGTTCTTCACCAAGGGCGTAGGCGCTCATAAGGCAGACCTCAGAAGTTTCGAATTGGCCCTCCGCGACGCCGGGATAGAGAAATGCAATCTCGTCCACGTCTCGAGTATTCTTCCTCCGGAATGCAAGGTAATTTCGCGAAACGAGGGCCTGAAGGAACTCATCCCCGGCATGATCGCCTTCACCGTCATGTCGCGTTCCGCCTCCAACGAACCCCACCGGTTAGTCGCGGCCTCTATAGGCTGCGCCGTTCCAGCGGATCCGCACGCCTATGGATACTTGAGCGAGTATCATACCTTTGGCCAGAACGAGAAAGTGGCGGGAGATATAGCGGAAGACCTCGCCGTAGAAATGTTGGCCTCAACGATGGGTCTGGAGTTTGACGAGGACAAGTCATGGGATGAGAATAAGGAGATTTATCGCTTGAGCGATAAGATAGTCCGCACGACGAACATCACACAGTCCGCGGTAATAGGCCCAGAGGGCAATTACAGCACAGTCGTCGCGGCGGCAGTATTTTTGTTCTGACATAATATATTTTATAACGCCGCTTATCCGCAAACTTTATCCACAGCTGTAGCGCACCCTTAAGGGTGCGCTACAGCTGGGGATAAGTAAATAAGTAAGTGTGACCAATCTGTGAATAAATAAAAATGATCAGGCCCGTCATAGAAGATCAGTGGATAAGTAAGCTGTAGTAGTAGCGCACCCTTAAGGGTGCGCTACAGCTGGGGATAAGTAAATAAGTAAGTATGACCAATCTGTGAATAAATAAAAATGATCAGGCCCATCATAGAAGAGATAAATACTCCTCACTCCCCAGAAGACCTATTCAAAGCCCTTATCGTGAGCGCCAATTATCCATTCTTTCTGGATAGCGGCATGGCTCATGGAAGATTGGGCGCCTACTCCTTTTTGGGGTCTGACCCATTTTTGGTATTTAAAAGCAAAAGGGATCTGATTCAATTAGAATGGAAGGATGGGAGACGAGAGCAGTTTAAATCCAATCCATTCCTCGCCCTGAAAGACATATTCAAGAAATATGATGTGCCTGCGCGTAACCCGAACCCTGAATCCCGAAACCCGAATAAATTCCCGCCCTTTACGTCCGGAGGCGTAGGGTATTTCGCATATGACCTTAAAAGTTTCATCGAGGATTTGCCCGATACGTCTTTAGATGATCTTATGCTGCCGGACTGCATCTTTGGATTTTATGACAGCGTCGTCATATGTGACAATCTAAATAAGAAGGTTTATATCTCAAGTTCAGGACTGCCCGAGATGAATTTAACCAAGAATAGAAATAGGGCAAAGGCCCGATTAAAAGAATTTAAGAATAAAATATTGGAGGGACGAGATGGAAAAGCGCGGAAAGACCGTAATTTGCTTCCGTGCCGATTGAGGTCAAATTTTTCCAAGGCGTCTTACATCGAGGCAATAGAGAGGGCCAAACATTATATAAAGAAGGGCGACATATATCAGGTGAACCTGTCACAGCGCTTTGAAACGGAGCTGAATGAGGATCCGATTGAACTTTATCTCAGGCTACGGGCATATTGTCCCGCGCCGTTTTCAGCGTATCTCGACTTCAAAGATGTAAAAATCCTGAGTTCCTCTCCGGAACGGTTTCTTATGAAAAGGGGCCGATACGTTGAGACAAGGCCCATAAAAGGGACAAGGCCACGCGGAGAGGATGCCCCGAGCGATGCGGCTTTAGAGCGAGAACTGGTTAATAGCCAAAAAGACAGGGCCGAACATATAATGATAGTGGATCTTGAGAGAAACGACCTGGGCAGGATTTGCGAGTTTGGCTCCGTAAGGCCGACCGAAGTATTCGTTTTAGAGAAATATTCCAATGTCTTTCATTTAGTCTCAACTGTCGCGGGCCGGCTGAAAAAGGGGATGGGGCCGGTAGATTGTCTTATGGCGGCTTTTCCCGGCGGTTCGATAACAGGCGCTCCTAAGATACGCTCGATGGAGATAATAGAGGAGATCGAACCGGTTAAGCGATCCATATACACGGGCGCCATAGGGTACATATCGTTCGATGGGGAGATGGACACCTGCATTGTGATTAGGACGTTCGTGGTAAAGGACAGGAAGGCGTATTTCTCGGTTGGAGGCGGGATAGTCGCTGATTCCGATCCCGAGGCGGAATATGAAGAGACCCTTTACAAGGCCCAAGGCCTCATGCGTTCCCTCGGCTTAGAATTTCACGCAGGTCTCGCAAAAAGAGAACTAGTCTCTATATGAGAAAGAGAATGGTCTGGCTCAATGGCAAATTTAGCTCTATTGATGACGCTAAAGTTTCTGTGTTCGACAGAGGATTTCTTTACGGCGACGGCCTCTTTGAGACTATGAGGAGTTACGCGGGGAGAGTCTTTAAG
>MHFL01000056.1:0-147 GCA_001804165.1 Omnitrophica bacterium RIFCSPLOWO2_01_FULL_45_10
GCCTGAGCGCGCCGCTATAAGGTCCGACGCGCCGTACACCTCATCCATCCTATCGACGAAAGAATATGCCCTATGCTCCAGTTCCAGCGCTTCATATGCCTTTACAACCCATTCGTGGTCCGACGAGCCCGTTATATGTATGACCTG
>MHFL01000056.1:218-347 GCA_001804165.1 Omnitrophica bacterium RIFCSPLOWO2_01_FULL_45_10
CCTGGCTCCCGCCTATAACAAGTATTGTGAATCTTCCCGGGTCAAGGCCGAGCTGTTTCAACGCGCTTATCTTATCAATTTTAAGCTCTTCATGCCTTATGGGATTACCTGTGAATACGGCCTTCTCCT
>MHFL01000056.1:433-15578 GCA_001804165.1 Omnitrophica bacterium RIFCSPLOWO2_01_FULL_45_10
CCGGGCATGACGTTTTGCTCATGAACTATCCTAGGAACCCTTAAAATATATGACGCAAATATAACGGGCCACGAGACGTAGCCTCCAAATCCTACGACACAAGAAGGCCGGTATGAAATCATTATTATAAAAGCCTTTATCACGTCAAAGACCGATTTGGCAAAAAAAAGCGCCATGCGGGGCGTGAATTTATAAGGCAATTTATTGGCCGATAATAAAAAGAAATCGAAATTTTCCTTTTTGAGTATTTTCTTATCAAGATACCTGTTGCTCCCGACAAATTTTATATCAACATTTCTCTCTCTATCTTTCAATCTTTTCGCAAGCGCTACAGCCGGAAATATGTGCCCCCCCGAACCGCCAGCGGCAATCAGAATTTTGAGGCGGCTTCGTGAGTTCATCGATACGTCTCACAAATCTTTCCCGCGTTCAGCAGTAACCCGATGCCCATTAAGCGAAAGACGAGACCTGAGCCGCCATAACTTATGAATGGAAGGGGCAGACCCTTCGTCGGAAGCGCGCCGCATGTCACGCCTATGTTGACGATTGCTTCAAGCGTAATTAACGAAACTATGCCCAAACTCAAAGAACGTTCGAAAGGACCGTATGAATTGAACACGATCTTCATTCCCTGCCATACGAAGATAATAAATAGAATAACAACGGACGCCGTCCCCAGCAATCCCAGTTCTTCTCCGATTATGGAAAATATGAAATCTGTATGGGAGGCCGGAAGAAAAAAGAGTTTTTGTCTCGATTGCCCCAGGCCCACCCCGAACAGTCCGCCGGACCCGAGCGCTATGAACGACTGGATTATCTGAAACCCTGCCCCCTTTCTGTCTGCCCAAGGATTCAGGAACGCCGTTATGCGTTTTCTTCGATATGGAACGCTGAATAAAAGGAGGTAAACCGCCGGGAGCGCGGCAAGAAAAGACGTGAATATGTGCGATTTTTTCACGCCGGCGGCAAAGAGCATCATCATGACTATTATAGATATAGTGATCGCTGTTCCCATATCCGGCTCCAAAAGGATCAGCCCAACAAAAGTTCCCAATACGAAGACCGCCGGGACATATCCAAAGAGAAAACTTTTCATGAGCCTGCCTTTTCTCGAAATCATGTCAGCCGTATACAGGATGACCGCGAATTTCGCGAATTCTGACGGCTGGAAGCTCAAAAAGGCGAATTTGAACCAGCGCCTCGCGCCTGCGGTCTCTTTACCTACATGCGGAACCAAAACCAAAATGAGAAGAAAGAGCGATATAAGAAGAATGGGCCTCGAAAGCCGTTTCAATAAATTTATGTCGACTGTCATGGCCGCGAACATCACAACGATGCCTATGGCAAGATAGGCAAGATGCCTCTTTAAAAAATAGAGGCTGTCGCCCATCTTCTCATACGCGTAGATGCTGGACGCGGAATATATCATGACGACGCCTATCGATAAAAGTATCGCGACTGTCAGGAATATCGAACTTCTTATGCTTCTCATATAGGGACCCGTCTCGTTTTGAGTTTCTTGACGGCCTCTTTAAATACCTCGCCTCTATGCTTATAATCCCTGAACATATCGAAGCTCGAGCACATCGGAGAAAGAAGGACTATCTCGCCGCCTTTAGCGAAACGGCCGGCAAGTTCCACCGCTTGCGGCATCGTATCGGCAAAGATACTCTCGACTGTTCCGTCGAGTGAACTTCGAATTCTTTCCTTTGCCTCACCAATTAAAATTACCTGCCTGACCCTCTCTCTCAATATGCCTCTAATAACCGTATAATCGCTCAACTTATCCCTGCCGCCCGCTATCAATATAACCGGCCTATCGCATGACTCCAACGCCCTGCAAGTGGAATCGACCGTGGTCCCCTTCGAGTCGTCCACATATTCAACGCCGTCTATCGTATCAACGGTCTCAAACCGATGCTCGAGACCGATAAAGTTTTTAACCGTCCTGCCTATTGAATCTTCCCTCACGCCGGCCCTCAACCCCGCGATAGCCGATGCCAGCACATTTTCGAGATTATGCGCGCCTTTTAATCTTATATCGCTTATCCGCGCGATCCGCCTAATCTTTCCCTCGGAAACGCACGTGACCCAGCCGTCTTTGACATACGCATCGCTCGATCCTTCCTTCTTCGAGTAGAATATCACATTCGACCTTGTCTTCTTCTTTAAATCTCTTAAGTAAGGGGCATCATAATTCAAAATTAAAATATCATCAGCGGTCTGATTGCGGAATATCTTCGACTTCACGCTAAAATAGTCATTAAAATTATTATACCTGTCCATGTGGTCATCTGTGATATTCAAAATCAACGCGATTTCAGGCCTAAACTTCTCTATCCTTTCCAATTGAAAAGAGCTTACTTCGATGACAACCCATGTATCGTCTTTTATGCGCGCGATCTCTTGGCATAATGAATTCCCGATGTTGCCGCACACAACCGTATCCTTTCCGCCGGATTTCAAAATCTCGCCGATGAGCGTTGTGACGGTGCTTTTTCCATTCGTGCCGGTAACAGCGATAATCCTGCCTTTAGAAAATCTGAATCCGAGTTCGAGTTCGCTGATTATGGTTATATGATGCTCTTTGGCCCATTGAAGCGCCACCGAAGATTCTTTGACGCCCGGGCTCACAACTATGAGGCGGCTTCCCTTTATGAAATTCTCAGTATGACCGCCTATCTCCACCTTGATATTTCTCTTCTCCAGCGCGGCCTGAGCCTCTCTCGTCGCCGGCGTATCCTGTGAATCAGTCGCTCTTACCACAGCGCCCGCATCGCTCAAAAGATTCGCCGCATTCACCCCGCTATTCCCCAATCCGATAACGGTAACTATTTTATTTTTCAAATTCATATTGTTGAAGTGAAATTTTATTGCAACTTCAGCGTAGAAAGGCTAAAGAGCGCGAGCACGATCGCGATTATCCAAAATCTGATCGTAACCTTGGACTCAGGCCAGCCCAGCAGTTGAAAATGATGATGCAAAGGCGCCATTCGAAATAGCCGCTTCTTGGTCAGTTTGTACCATATGACTTGTAATAACACCGAGAACGCCTCTATGACAAATACGCCGCCCACAATAAAGATCAGCAGTTCCTTCTTGATAAATATGGCCACAATCCCTATCACGCCTCCAAGGGCCAGCGAACCTGTGTCTCCCATAAAGACTTCCGCGGGATGAGAATTAAACCATAGGAATCCGAGCCCCGCTCCGACTATTGACGCGCACAGAATAGACAATTCGCCCGCGCCAGGCAGGTAGAATACATTGAGGTAATCGCTGAATTTAAAATTGCCTGAAATGTAGCTTAAAATCGAATAGGTGAGCGCGGCTATTATAGCGCATCCTATGGCGAGGCCGTCGAGCCCGTCAGTGAGATTGACCGCGTTCGACGAACTTGCCAATACCAGTATAACGAAAAGAATGTAAAGGCCGCCTAAATATAATTCAAAATTTTTAAAAAATGGTAAAGAGAGGGCCTGTGGAATCTCGGTGAAATTTATTATGTATAAAGCGATCAATGACCCCAGGACGGCCTGACTAAGAAGTTTTTTCATGGGCCTCAGGCCTAAATTTCTTCTATTTTTGACCTTAATGTAATCGTCTGTGAATCCCACAAGGCCCAGCCATAAAAAAGAGGCGAGCGATAAAAGTATGTAGACGTTCGCGATGTCTGCCCATAGAAGGGTCGATGAGGTTACGGCAAGGATTATCAATATACCGCCCATAGTAGGCGTCCCCTGCTTATGCTTATGCAGGTCGTATAAACTCTCAACATATTCTCGCCTTATATTCTGGCCGAAGTTTAATTTCTTCAGCCATCTGATGACCATGGGCCCTACTATTAGCGAGAACAAAAAGGCGGTCAGGCTCGCCATCATTGCGCGAAATGTAATATATTTGACCACATTAAATCCGAACCAGATATTTCTTAAAGGATAGAATAGATAATATAGCATTTTTTATTTCACACTTATAACTTATAACTTCTCAATCACCTTCTCCATCTCCATTGCCCGCGAACCCTTGAACAGTACCGCGTCGCCTTTCTTTGCTCTCCTTTTCAATATGCGAGCGACTTCATGGTGGTTGGAGCAGTGCCATAAATTACCGCTATTCATTCCACAAGCCCGTGCCTTAAGATAGGTATATCTCGACAGTCGTCCCATCGTTACCAGGCCCTGTATATCCGATTTCGCTATACGCTCGCCCAGATCCCTGTGGAAAAGCCCTGAGCGCTTCCCGAGTTCCAGCATATCGCCCATCACGACCCACTTCGACTCGGCAGGATAATCATCTAAAATGTCCAGCGCGGATCTCATGGATGAGGGATTGGAATTATATGAATCGTTGATAATTTCAAGCCCTTTTACTTTCACAGGATTAAGCCTCATATGCGGAGGAGAAAAATAATAAAACGCCCTTTTGAGATTCGCGCAACTTACGTCAAATTGTGACGCAACCGCGACTGCCGCCAATGCGTTGTACACACTATGAAGGCCTAATAGTTTCATTTCAAACTTACCCACGCGGATAGGCCGTGAAATACCTCTTCTATGGAAAAGAGTGAATTTTACTTTTTCTTTCCCGAGACTTACGGATTTCGCGAAAAAGTCATTAGTTTCCTTCATGCCGAATCTGATTATTTTGAACGGGCCTGATTTTATCTTTAAAAGAAACGGATCATCGCCGTTTATTATCGCGAGACCGCTTCTCCCAAGCGATTCCAGGGCTTCCTTCTTCGCCTCAAAGACCCCTTCGAGATTATGAAAAAATTTCAAGTGAGCCAGCCCTATATTTGTTATGACAACCGTATCGGGCCGAGCGATTTCGGCTAATCTTCTTATTTCGCCTCCATGATTTGCGCCGAGTTCCAATACGCAAATATCATGAGATTTTTTTATTTTCAATAATGTCTGCGGCACACCGATATGGTTATTTTTTGTTCCTTCGGTCTTCAGCACGCTATACTTTTGCGATAGGACATGAGAAATCATGTCCTTTACCGTAGTTTTTCCGTTTGAGCCGGTAACGCAAATTACGGGAATGTCGAATCTGTTCCTGTGATTAGCGGCGATGGCCTGCAACGCCCTCGTTGTGTCTTTTGTTTCTATCAGGATTTTCTTCCGACTCTTGCCTGTCCGCCGAAGCCCGCGAGGCGAAGGCGGAACCCTTGGCACTCCCGTCCCGAGCGAAGCCGAGGGATGGCCCTTGACCCTTCCTACCAGCGCCCCAACCGCGCCTTTCTCAAACGCATCACCGACAAAATCATTTCCATCATAATTCGGGCCCTTGAGCGCGATAAAGAATCCGCCCTTTTTTATCATCCGCGAATCCGTAGAGATATCTGAAGGCTCTATCTCGACGTCAGGCTCACCTGACAGTAACTTCCCTTTTGTTATCCTTGTTATACACTCTGCCAGCATATATCCTTTTCAATATCGCTTTTGCGACCTCACGGTCGTCGAAAGGCATAATTTTATCCTTGATTATCTGATGCTTCTCATGGCCCTTGCCGGCGATTAGAACTATATCGCCCGGCAACGCGATCGCTAAGGCCTTTTCGATGGCCCCGAGCCTATCTTCGATTATTTCGTAGTTGGAATAAGCGCCCCTCACGCCCTTCTCTATATCCTCTATGATGCGGAGCGGCTCCTCAAATCTCGGGTTGTCCGAAGTAATTATGACATGATTAGAAAATTCGGCGGCCGCGATCCCCATCTTCGGTCTTTTCTTCTTGTCCCTATTTCCCCCGCATCCGAATACGGTTATAATATTTTTTGCCGCCGATTTTCTTAGAATGCTCAGGACGTTGCGAAGCGCGGCCTCCGTGTGGGCGTAATCCACTAAGAGTTTGAACGGCTGTCCAACGCCGACCTCCTCAAGTCTGCCGGGGATCGAGACAAGCGCCTCCACGCCTCTCTTTACAGCGGCCGCTTTCACGTTCAAGGCATAGGATGCCGCTATGCACGCCAATATATTCGAGACATTATGCTCGCCCATTAGTCGTGTATTTATGTTAATGGAACCGGCGGGGGTCATCGCTCTAAAAGTCGAACCTTCCAAAGACAGATTAAGATCTTCCGCCCTCACATCAGCATCACTATGCAATCCGTAAGTCACTGCCTGAGCGTCTTTGACCGCTCGAGACAGCGACGCGATTAAAACGTCATCGGCATTCAATATACAAGCGCCGCCACCTTTCATTTTAGTAACAAGCTTCTTCTTCGCCCCAAAGTATCTTTTGATAGATTTGTGATAATCTAAATGTTCGCTCGTCACATTTGTGAATATGCTTACGTCAAACTTCAGGCCATCCACTCTGTGCTGATCCAGCGCGTGGCTTGAGACCTCCATCACGCAATATTCTATCCCTGCGCCCGCCATTTCGGATAAGAGCGCCGACAATTCGAGCGGGCCGGGCGTGGTATTTTTCGCATCGAGCACCTTATCTTTCAATCTATAATTTATGGTGCCGATTATTCCGGAAGGAGAGCCGCACTCCTTCAATATGCTCTCCATTAGGTATGTTATTGTGGTTTTCCCGTTCGTCCCTGTCACTCCAACAAGCTTCATTTTACCCGAAGGATGGCAATAGAAATTATCCGCTATTATGGGCAGGGCAAGGCGCGTATCTCTGACCGATATCCCGCAAATCCCTGAAGTCGCTGGAATTGCCCTTTCTGAGACTATCGCTCGAGCGCCCCTGGAAATAGCTTCGGCGATAAATTTATGACCGTTGAGCGAATAACCATTAAAGGCGATGAAGAGATCCCCTGTCTTCACGGTTCTTGAATCGCAGGTGACGCGTTCCACGTTGATGTCGCGTATTTCTCCTTTCATCTTAAACTTTATGCCTTTTAAAATATCTTTGAGCTTCATCGTACAGGCGCTTTCGCGTTAAGATATTTCAGCGATTCGTCAACAACATTTTTGAATACGGGCGCCGCCACATCCCCTCCGTAATATACGGGCCGCGGCTCATCGACACAAACAACTACGCTTAGGCACGGATTCTTAACGGGCGCGAATCCTATGAACGACGCTATAAAGCGTTCGTGAGAATAGGCGCCGTTCTCCACCTTCTGCGCCGTGCCGGTCTTGCCTCCGACATCATAATCCTCAATGCGCGCCTTTTTGCCGGTCCCGGTCTCAACCGCTCCCATCAATATGTCTCTCATCGTTTGAGCGGTCCTTGAGGATATGACTCTTCTTACGGCCTTTGGCGGATTCTCTTTTACGACCATGCCGTTTTCATCGACTATCTCCTTAACGACGCGCGGCTTCATCAAGAGGCCGTCGTTTGAGATGACGGAAATGGCGCACGCGAGCTGCATGGCCGTAGTAGTAACCTCCTGGCCCATCGGTATGGCCAACATGCTTACGCGCGACCATTTCGCGAGCGCCCTATTCATTCCGGTAACCTCGCCGGGAAGATCTATACCGGTCTTTTCATAAAATCCGAAGCCCCTCATGTATTTATACATTCGTTCGGGCCCGAACAGGCTGGCCACCTTGACAGTTCCTATGTTGGACGATTTCTCTATGACCTCTTTAAAAGTCATAACCCCATGGGGCCTGTGATCATGCAAAATCCTGCGGCCCACCCTATATTCACCGTTCTCGCAGTAGAACTTGTCATTAAGGCCTACGACCTTTTCCTCCAGGGCCGCGCTCGCGGTCACTATTTTAAAGACGCTCCCCGGCTCAAAGAAATCGTTTATGGCCCTGTTCCTCACCGATTCTACCGGCCTTCGGCCTCTATTGTTTAGGTCGTAATTCGGAAAGTTCGCGAGAGCCAGAATGTCACCTGACCGGGGGTCCATAACTATGATCGACGCCGCCTTGGCATTGTACTTCTCGTACATCTTTAAGAGCTCTCTTTCCGCGACATGCTGAATGACCTCGTCTATGGTGAGGACAAGATTAAGTCCGTTTTTGGGAGGGAAAAAAGAATTTTCATACGATTCTACGAGCCGCCTTCGGGCATCCTGCGCGGATATGAGCCAACCGCTCTCGCCTTTAATATACCTATCATAGAATGATTCCAGGCCCTCAAGACCTTTATTATCCGTGTCAACCGTTCCAAGAACGTGACATGCGAGTTGGCCATTCGGATAGAATCTTTTCGACTCTTCGATAACTTCCACGCCTTCGATCTTTAGTCTTTTTATCTCGGCGGCTTCCTTGAGGGAGACCTTTCGTTTAAGCCAGACAAAGGATTTTTTCCGCGAAAGCCTGTTCCTGACAAAATACTCTTTAAGTCCGAGCGTCGAAGCTAATGTTTTAGAGACCCCTCCTTTGTCTATTATCTGACGTGGGTTGGCAAATATGGATTCGCTTGGCAGGTTTACGGCGAGGACGCGCATGTGTCTATCGAAAATGGTCCCCCTCTTAGGGAAGAGTTCGATAGAGACAGTGTGTTGCTCTTGGGCCAGATTTGAAAAGAAATTATGTCTTACGACCTCTAGATACGATAGACGCAAGAGAAGCAGTATCAGGGAAATAAAAAAGAAGAGACAGACAGATAATTGGCGCGCTCGGAATATGCCGCTGTGCACGAATTGAGTATAAAGTTTATTTTTCTTTAAAGCCTTCGGCCTCTGCCCTAGGGCTCAGGAATTCAAATATTGAAAATATGCCGGCTTTCTTTTCGAAAAGAGCCTTCTTCAGATGATCTTCTCTGTGAGCTGTTGACTTCGCAACTCTGACGACTTGTCTTCTGCCGGGAAAAACAATATCTATCTTATGAGCCAGCAAAAAGCTTTCTAATCTCGACGGATTTTCTAAACTGTCAATATTATATCCCAGCCGTTCTTTGCGGTCAAGCATATCTTTCAACTTCTTTTCCTTAATCTCTATCGCATAACTCAATTTGACAAGCTCAACCTGCCCATGAACATATATGAGGGCCGCCATCGTAACTATCGAAAGTACCGTTAAGAATTTTAAAAGTCTCATGATATGGTTATAATCTTTCAGCGACTCTTAGTTTTGCGCTCCTTGAGCGCGGATTCGACAAAACTTCCTCACGCATAGGCCGAAGAGGTTTCTTTGTCACGATCTTCAAGATGCCCAAACGAAAATATCCCTTGAATATATTTTTTACTATCCTGTCTTCCAGGGAATGGAACGATATAACACAAATCCTCGCTCCGGAGGCCAGCCACGCGACCGCCTTCTTAAGGCCCTCCTCTAGCGCTGTCAATTCATCATTTACAATTATGCGTATGGCTTGGAATGTTCTCGTAGCGGGATCTATTTTCTGCCTCGAGTATCTATACCCTACGGCCCTGCGTATGACCTCGGCGAGTTCTTTTGTCGTCGTAATGGGGCCTTTCGAGCGCTCAAGCGCTATCGCCTTCGCGATTCTTGAATGATATCGTTCCTCGCCGTATCTGGCTATTAAATCCGAGAGGTCCCGTTCCTTGAATCTATTCACAATTGTATATGCCGTCAAATTGATCCTGGCATCCATTCTCATATCCAGCGGCCCCGATTCTTTTATGCTGAAACCTCTTGCGCTGTTCTCCAATTGGTATGACGACAGACCCAAATCGAAAAGAGCGGCGTTTAAATTTTTAATGCTGCCTTCTTTCAAGAGAACCCTGTCCATGTCTCTGAAATTCTCATTTACGAGTTTAAAATGGCCTTCAAAATCCTTCAGGGTTTCTTTCGCCCTTTCCAAAATATTCTCATCCGCATCGAGGCCGATGAGTTTGCCGTCCGGCAGTATTTTTTTTAGAATCTCCTTAGCATGGCCGCCGCCGTCGATTGTCGCGTCGAGCGCCGTATCGCCTCGCTTCAAGTTTAAAGAACTGATGGCTTCTTTAACCATCACCGGTTGATGCACAGTTTTAATCTTACCTAAATTTTGATGAATTATTTGGCCTGTCGGAAATCAACTTCCAAAGCACAAAATTATCCATGCCAACGTCCAATGGATTGCAATTCAACGCCCTGATTTTTTTGATTCTTTCGATAAACATATCCATGCATGGCGTATCAATCTTTTCTTTCTTTAATAGGCCTCTTCGTTTAAACATAAAGTCAACCCTCCGTCATCAACTTCTCAGAGATCTCCTCGAAGGAGTCCTTCGCGCCTTTATAATATTCATGCCACGATTCCTTCGCCCAGATCTCTACACGATTGGAGATGCCCACAATAACCACTGCACTTTTAATCTGGGCAAAATCCTTCAAATATTTAGGTATGAGGATCCTGCCCTGTTTATCGCATTCTATCCGACTTGCCCCGGAAAAATAGAGGCGGTTAAATTTTCTCGCTTCAGATTTCGTGAAGGATATGGACTTGAATTTCGATTCCTGAGTCTTCCACTCATCCTCCGTAAACATGAAAAGGCACTTGTCCAAACCGCGGGTTATATATAAGTTCTGTATGTCATACTCTTTTAAGTATTCTCTAAATTTAGAAGGGATGATGAGACGTCCCTTCTTATCTATGGTATGTTCATATTCGCCATAGAACACGCTTTCTTCCCTCCATTTTCAACCACTTTCAACCACTTTGTGCCATGAAGTATACACTATTATATTATTTGTGTCAAGGAGAATGGGATAAACTTTTTTATACCTATCTCCAAGTAAAAATTTACAACGTACGTACTCAGAAAATCTTTGAGTAGATAGATAAGTGATAAATGGCCACGAGGCCATGGGGGTTGAGCCGTAAAATTTTGCTAAGGATTAACTACAACTTAAGTAGATCCATACCGTAGTTAATATTAAGAAATGCCATATCCGCATTGACTACATGAAACGCTTGCGCATCTTGATAGCAAAATTAGGCGAGGCCCCCTGGCCTTGTGGCCATTCAATAGTTACAAAAAGAAATAGGGGGTAGTAAATTTTTACTACCCCCTCTTCAACAGACCTGTAAGCCGAGTTCTGTCTTACCCCCTGCAGACCTGCTCTCGCAAATCTATGCGCAGGGGACGAGATGATCATCTATCTAGCCCTTGGATTGCTCCAAGGGTCAAGCGACCTTACCCGACCAGACATCCATAAACGGATAGGAACGAGCAATTCCTGATTCTGGCCCTATTTGGTCTTGCTACGCGTAGAGATTGCCTCGTTTCACCCCTGTACCATTCAAAATGCCTTCGGCTTTTTTCAGGTTCAGGACTCGTCTCTGTGGCTCTGTATCCTCGCCTTTCGACGGACGGCTGTTAGCCGCTACGCTGCTCTTAGTAGCTCGGACTTTCCTCCCCCCGCAGTTTTGCTTTCGCAAAACTTGCGCGGAGGCGATCATCCGATCTGCTGAAATTTGTTAAACCAAACTTCGTAAATTTATTGCTTTATTCGCTAACTTGTCCGCTTCTTTATTTTCGGAGCGATCAACATGTTTAACTTCAAACCCTTTGAAACTTTTTAAAATATGGAAAGCCCTATCGAAAAGTATCTTTATCTCAGGATCTTTAACTCTGTATTCTCCGTTCAACTGCCTAACTACGAGCTCAGAATCCAAATGTACATTCACCCTATCGGCCTTCATGATAAGCGCTTCTTCTAACCCGTAAAGAAGAGCATTATATTCCGCGATATTATTTGTCGTTTCGCCTATAAACTTGTAAAGTTCTTTTATCCTTTTTTTGTCATTATATACAACAACACCGATACCCGCGGGTCCCGGATTTCCCCTTGACGCTCCGTCGACATATAATGATATCATCTTATTCTTCAATATACAATATCCTCGCGCAGTTGTCACAGAAGATTAAATCGGTTTTCATCTTTATCTCATTTATGACCTGCGGCGGCATTATCCTAAAACAGCCCTGGCACGCGTCAGTCCTCACGGGCACAACTGCCAGGCCTTCCTTGCTGTTAATTATTCTTTCATATTTGACTAAAATCATTTTGTCTACTTTCACGGCCAGGGCTTCGCGTTGTAAGTTCCTGTCCTTTAATTCCGTCTCGATGCGCTTCGACTTATCTTCCCTGTCTTTCTTCTCGGCGCTCAATTTTATCTCCTCGGCCTTCAGAAACTCTTTTTCTTTTTGGATCATCCTGTTTTCAGCGTCAATTTGGTCAAGAAGCCTTATTATTTCTTCCTCTATTACAGAATTGTCGGCTTTGACGCGCCCAATCTCTTCCTGCATCGTCGCATATTCTTTATTGGTCTTCAGTTGATAGAGTTGTATCTGGTATTTTTTGATCGTGCCCTCTTTCGATTCGAGGTCGCCCTCCCTCTCTTTCCTCTTCACTTGAAGGGCCTTCAATCCCTCTTCCAATTTTTTTAAATTAGCGGTCTTTTCTTTAAAATCCTCTTCCATCTTCTTTATTTCCAAAGGGATCGCCGTTAACTCCCCCTCCAATTTGAAAATTTGCGTATCGAGTCCCTGCATTTCCACCAGCAGTTTAATCTGTTCTTCCAGGTTTATCATATTATTTAAGTGGTGGACGATGTAGGATTTGGTTACTTTGCTCGCAGTGCTCGCTGCGTAACCTCGCCTCGCGGCCTGTCGCGCATCGCGCTTTTCCTCTCCATAGGTCGGCGGCCGCTCGTTTCAAATCCTGCCTCCACGTTATTACTCTTAAACTGGTGGACGATGTAGGATTTGAACCTACGACCTCTGCGATGTGAGCGCAGCGCTCTAACCAACTGAGCTAACCGTCCACATAATAATTATATAACTAATTCTATCTTAAAATCAACCTTTACATTCTGGCAAAAATTCAGTATAATTGCCGAAGAATTACGGGGGCCTGTAGCTCAGTCCGGCAGAGCAGGAGACTCATAATCTCTTGGTCCAAGGTTCAAATCCTTGCGGGCCCACCAATGCAAATTTGGCCTTTTCCAAGACTAAAGAACCCCTTTGTCCTCAAGAATCTTCCGAAGTTTATCCGCGCCTTCGTATCTTATGGAATCGATACCGAAGGCGATCGCCTCTTTTATCAGGTCTTCTCTGTCATCTATATACAATAACTGCGCCTTATCGCCGCTTGAGCGCTTCACCATATCAGCGAATATACGCTTGTCCGGCTTAACCGCTCCGATCATGAAAGAAGGTATCAGTTCGTCGAATATTTTTATTATGTCGAATTTTTCCCGGATATGTTCGAAGTGGAGGCGGTTTATGTTTGAAAGGAGGAATAATTTATATCTCTTTTTCAACTTCCGCGCTATCCGACAGGCCTTCTCATCTTCCCAGAATATATCGTTCCAGATAGAGACAAAGTCGTTATAAGGTATTTTTATCCGAAGAAGATGCGTTATGCTTTTATAAAATTCTCCGGCCGAGATCATGCCCTTCTCAAACTCTCTTGTTATTTCAGAATCGAAAAATAGATCGTAGATTTTCTTGGAATCGTACCTGAAAAGGGTGGCGATCTTTCTGGCGGCTATGTTATGGTCAAATCTTATGAGGGTATTACCGAGGTCAAAAACAATAACTCCGTATTTCTTCTTCACTTATATCGATGTAGATAGTTGAGCTATCGGCGCTCCGACATTGGACAAGATTTCGACATCGCGTACCAAATCGTCGAGATAGGACAATGCTTTTTTAGTCCGCTAACCTCGGAACATATAATTCCCGATATGAAACTCAATATAAGTATCGAGATTCCGAGCGTATATCCTACCGTTTTGAGAATTCCCTGTTGTTTCTTGGCCAATACACACAGGACATATCCCAAACCGAGGGACAAAAACAACATAAATAAGCCTTTCATCCACATCCTGCACCTCCCTTTTTATTCAAAAAAATTATATCATACGCTAAAGAGTTCCTCAAGAAAATAATATACCGCCTAAGCGGGCTTGCTTCTATCTCTTTGATAAGTCGATTATGGTTATATTCTTGCTACTTTATCGGAATCGGATGCGTCTTTTACTGGGCCATTTCGTTCGAGTATAGAGTAAAGTCTTTTTGTGAACTCTTTGAGCATGGACCTCATATTATCTTCCATCGCCTTCTTATTCGGGTCTAAGTACGCCTCTCTAAGCTTGGATTCTTCCCGCAACATAGATGCCGCCTCAGGCGTCTTATCCTTAGAGTTTTTCATCTTCGATATGATCCTGTCTATCTCTATCGGAGGAAGGTTTTCGAGTTCTTTCTCCAGCGTATTTTTGGATATGACGTTGTTTAACCGCAAGGTATTAATATTCTCGACAAGCGCCTTCTTCATTTCATCGTAATACGGCTTGATCGCGTTCTGGTAATCGGATAATACCTTATTCTTTACGGTGCCGAGTTCCGAGAAGATGCCCTTTATGTTTGATATATCGTCGGCATTGAGGAGGTCTGGGATGGCCTGAGCCACTAGGATTGTGGCCACGGCCTGAATGAGGCCGTCCGAGGCCTTCTCCACCGCGCCCTTCTCTTCTCCTCCCATCTTTCCCGCTTCCTCCAAAAGGGACGCCACCACATCCAATACCGCCTTCTGTTCCTCTGTGGGGTTGGAGAGGATGTCGGCTAAGGTTGAAGCCAATTCCATAGTATCGGCTTCGGTTTGCGCAAGGTTTGCCACCGGTATAGCTAATGCCTGCGACGTCAGCGCGTCTTGAACGAGACCCTCTAATAATGCTGGGTTCATACTTGCTATATCCTTAGATGACATGCCCCCTTTAGATATGAGCAGGCCTTTCAAGATGAAGGCGGCTGTAGCTGGATCTATCTCTTTACCTGTCTTATTGTTGAATATCTTACCTTCAGGGAAGAAGTATTTGTCGCGAGGCACGATTATAGAGTTAGAAACAGATCTCAACGTCGTGGGGTTCGCAATATTAGTGGCTATGGCAGCTGCCGGCGTATTTGGCTTTGTTAGAGGATTTGAAACTGTAACATATGCGCTGTACTGGCCCGGTTGAGACTCGCCATCAGACGTAGGAGTTAAATCGTAAATGCCGTTAGTATTTTTAAAATAATCGTTAGTGGACGTAACGCGCAGAGCATCATAGACATATATTCCATATGTGCTATTAAAATCATTATTCGCGCTTGAGAGTCTTGCGCCGTAACGAAGGATCACTCCGTATCCGCCGTTGAATTTGTTATTCTTAGCCGTTATAGTTCCGCCATCGGCAAAAATTCCCGAACCGAAAATTCCCGAACCGGTGAAGGTATTATTAACAGCCATGAGATTTGTGCCGCCATAAAGATATATCGAAGTCAGTGTT
>MHFL01000056.1:15598-16401 GCA_001804165.1 Omnitrophica bacterium RIFCSPLOWO2_01_FULL_45_10
TGTTAATCCGTTGATTTCTATATTAGAAGCACCACTAACTCTGAGTGGACCGGTAATTATAGTATGGGTTTTATTGATATCTCTTGTGCCGTCTTCGCTGTATCCGCCATAAAGGCTGATTCCAGACCTGAGATCTATAGTTGCATTATACGTGCCGCCTTTTATAGCTAAGACGCAATTCCCATACGATATCTGTTGTGATGCATTTATCGCTTCTTGTATTGTGCCCTTTCCCACATTGGCGAATCCCACATAGATATATCGTTTGCCGTCAATGACTTCAGAGATTAGACGGCCGTTTTCATATACCTTGGATGTGCCAGAGCCTATATTTATATTAGCCCCTGTTGAATCCATTGTAATTGCGCTAGCGGATGATTCAACGGTCTCGGAAGCAGTCTCCCCTGGGCTCGTCTTCTTCTTTAACTCCGGTGTGACCTTATCCGTGGACTGGTCTATGACTCTATCGGATAGTTTATTCTGGACATACGCTATAACACTTTCCATGAATCCCTTCTTCTTATTGTTATCGGCCTGATTTATTACCTCTTGAGTCTTATAGTTGGCCGCGTTGATATACCCTGGAGAGAACACACCGGATCTGTCAGATAATCTATCTGTCCGATCTTCCATAAACGCATACGATACATCCCCCACCCCTAACGAGAAAGTAATCATTATCGTAAGAGTATATGATATACCTTTAAGCATCAGTCTCTTGGTCTTCATGTTTTATCAACTCCTTAAAACTCAAATCCTGTAGCGCACCCTTAAGGGTGCGCTACTACAAGAATCTTTTTACA
>MHFL01000057.1:0-15458 GCA_001804165.1 Omnitrophica bacterium RIFCSPLOWO2_01_FULL_45_10
CGGCAGCCGTTCGCCTACGATCCTGCCGAGCAGGCGTTCGAGCCTCACTCTGTTCAAGAAGAAGTGATCGTCCACAATATAGAGCCTTCTCTTGTGGAGTCGTTCAACTATATATTTTATTTCATGGAATATACTCTCGGCAGAGCGGAATTTGACATTCCGTGTGGAGATGCCTTTGTCGCAATAGACGCAGTTAAAAGGACATCCACGCGAGGTAAGAAGCGTGATCACATTATATTGGTCGAGATCGAGAAGGTCTCTTGCCGGCAGGGGTAGGATATCTATATCTTCGATGGGTTCCCGTCGCCTGTTTACGATGGCGCTGGAATCTCGATCCCTATAGGCAATGCCCTCTAGGCCTGCTAACGGCTTATGGCGCATCAGTCTTTCCACTATATCCTTAAAGATATACTCCCCTTCGCCCATGACGACTGCATCGCATGATAAATCGATGAGCGTCTCTTTCGGGAATGCCGAGGCGTGGTGACCTCCGGCCACGATGAATATATCTTTATTGATGGACTTTGCCGCCCTAATGAACTTCTTCGCAGAACGATAGGAGGCCGTTCTGAAAGAAACACCTAAAACATTTATATGTAGGCGCGACAATTCCTCCCTAAGAATTTCCAGTGAGTATCGGCTTATTTCATAATCCTTGAGATTAACGTTGACGCCGCCGATATCTTTCAGCATCGCGGCAAGATAACAGATGCCGAGCGGCGGTTCAAGATTTTCTCTTGCATTGAATTCGATCGGCATGTTCGCAAGCAGTATATTCATCTTCCCCTGACACCCCATATAATTATGAGGCCTATTACTACGCCAATCGATGAAATAGAGGTCCAAAATAGATTGAATGAATTGAATGATAATTCTAAACGATAACTGCCCTCTTTGGGCAAGGAGATCTTCATCAAACCATATTTACCCTGTTCTATCTTCACCGGTTGACCATTTATCCATGCTTTCCATAAAGGATGATAAGCCACCTTGATGTTGGCCTTGTTATCAACAGATCCGTTCCATATATAAAAAACCAAATCCTGGTTATCTAATAACAAAGTTTTATATGAGGCATCTTTTTCAAAACTTATCCACGCTGGGCTAAAGCCCTTTAGGCGGTATACGTTAAATGGCCCAAACTCTCGCTCCTTGAAAAATAGCTGGGAACCATCCAATTTATTTTTTAAATTGGGCTCTACGCCTACGATATAACCGGCGTTGAAATTCTCCATCATCCCCTTGATGGACTCTGCGCTCATCTCGTCCACCTTCTCACCAAATATGTTTCCCTGATCATTACGCATATACTTTTCTTGAGGAAATGGCGAGGCGGCCCTCGATGTGCCTATCTGAGCGACTTTCGTAAAAATTCCGGCGAGCGCGAAGACACCGCTTCTTTTAAGTATCGGGTCAGAGCTATTGCCGATTGTGTCCTGGTATACCACTCTCGACTCAGCGGCGGGAATATTTTTATCTATCCAATCCCACATCTTGAAAATATCTGCCATCTGCGGCGACTGCTCAAGCGTTCTCGACCGTTCGCTTGCTAAATAGATATAGTGAAAAGACGCGGAGACCAAAAGGAGCGATAAAACAGCGCCAAATAAAAGGGTACGTCTTTTAATTCTGAAAGATTCCAGGAATCTTGCCATGCCGTAGGCGGCGAAGAGATATGCGCCAAGATGTATATATATAAGAAACCTGTTGGTCTGCAATGTTCCGACAAATGGAATTTTTCTCCAACCACTAAAAGTGTTGGGAAGCATATCGCTAAAAAGTATCAAGGAGATAAAGATAAAGACCGTTACGCAATTTAAAAAACGCTTGACATCGCTCTCCTTCTCCCGCCGAAGGAATATATAGACGCCTGAAAAGCTGAAAATTATTCGCAATATAACCGGAAGATTGATCATAAGAGCTGACATGCTATCCATTCTCTCCATGGGACCGAAAAAAGATTTGACAGCCCATCTGAGACCGGTCGCTATATCTTTTATGGGATAAGAGGTGAAGTAACCTCTCGATACGATAAAACCATAGAGATAGTAAGATGAGATCATAAATGCGAATGTTGGGATAAGGCCGTATATAAATATTTTTTTAAGGCTTCCCCTTGTCTTAAAGGCATCGGATAGATATGGAAAGCCGTAGATGAAGAGGAGCGAAAAGGCAAATACCGCAACGAATAGATGGGTCAGTACGATTAAACCCAATATTAAGCCCAAGAGCGCACCCTTTTTAAGGGTCATGCCATTGATCTCTTTATCCAATATATGAAAAAAAATAAAAAATAGTCCCAGCGCAAAATAATTATTCCAGACACCGTTGAGTATCCTCTCCAAGTAAATATCTTTCTGCAGCATAAGACATAAAGTCGCGAGAAATGAAGCCGCCTTTCCAAACCGATATGAAGAGATTTTGTAAAATGCTGTGCCCAGCGATATGTAACTTAACAAAACCATTATTTTATAAGAAATATTTAAAGGAAGACGCGTCACTTGATTCAAGATAGCTATAAGTAGATGTGGTATCTGGTAATAATCCACAAGGATCGGCAATCCCGCCATGTGCTGCATATCCCAGCCGCTTATCCAATGATATCGCGGAATAAGTATATTTATTAAATAGTGCGCATCATAATAATGAAGCGAGTTATCATAGCCGGACATAAATCCGCGGCTGAATATGCCTTGGAACATAAAAAGACCAAGGCCCGTTATTAATAGATATGGCAGGTTATTTTTTATTAATTTTCTATAGATCATAACTATCGCTCACCACAAACCTATGGTCTCCATTAGATTTTTAATTAAATATTTCGTATGAAATGAATATTTGTAAAGGAGATAGGTAAAGATGAAGTAAGCGCCCATGCAGGAAACGGCAACCGTCAGCCTTCTCTGATATTCTATAAATTTATATATACCATAAGAGCCCAAGATAATAATAAATCCGTCTATCGGCATTCTATACCGCGGCGTGCCCTGAAAGACCATGACCAATGAGGAGAAATACAAGATAAGGAGCGATATGAGAAGGATTTCTTTTCGATCCTTAAACGAATATATTGCTCCCCCTATGGCGAAAGGCAGAATGAAGAGAAAATGGTAATTGATGATGGCGCCTCCCAATATCTCCCAGTCGATGATGTTCCAGAAGAATAAAAATCTCATAATTAATAAGCGAAATGCATTCAGCGGGTACCTTTTGTAAATATTCAGGGCTTCTTTAATGAAAAAATGGCTTCTGTCTGCTTCGTTCGCGATAGCGTTTGCCATATTGGCTATCTCATCCCTAGGCCCTAATCCAAATATCCGCCCATCCACCGGTCGTATCGCCTGATACATATTCAATCCGGCATTCGTGGAGACCATTACGAATTTTCCATAGGCCTTGTAGTTCCTTACGGTCCACGGTATGAGCAGAATAATAAAACATGCCGATAACGCAAATGACATTATTATTTTTTTTAATAGGGTTATTCGCCGCGGCGTCTTTAGCGCAATGTAACCAACCGCTATGAAAGGAATAAAAAAACTTTCTGATCTTAGAAGTGTCAAAAATCCGCATAAAAAACCGAGTAAGGAAGCTCGAGAAATGCTCGGTTTCTCTATTGTAATGATAAAGTAGGTTATCAGAACCAATAGAAAAGCGGCGAGCGTTTCTGTATAAAGAAATTTGGCGCAAGCAACAAAAGTCATATAAAATGAAGAGAAGATGCCGGCCAGCAGAGCTGTCTTGTCGGTAAAAATTTTTTCTGCTATCAAATAGATCATGCACACGGTAACTGACCCAATCATGGCCTGAAGTAATTTCACTATAAAATAACTATGGCCGAAGAGCTCATAGACCACCATCAATAATATGGCATAGAGCGGCGGCCTCAAAGACGTGGCTGAGCCGTCACCCGAATTAATATAACCTTTGCCCGCCAGTAAATTCATGGCAAGTCTGTCATACTCCACTTCATCTGCCTCTATCGCCTTATTGTCATTCACAATAACTATGGACCGCGCTGAAAAGGCCAGAATGAATAGAAAACATATTATTAAAAATCTTTTCATAAGTCCTTATGCAGAGATCTAATCCTCATTAAACTGAAGAACATGGACAGTGAACTTGATAATAATCTAACCTTGCTGTTCGGCGAATTATACCAGATGACAGGGACCGACTTTATCTTATAGCCCTTTCTCAAGGCGATATAAAGGATCTCGGCATCGAAACTAAAATCGTTGAGTTTTTGCCGCGAGAATATCTCTAAGGCAGCGTCGCGCTTAAATAATTTAAATCCGCACTGGGTGTCCCTGATGCCTTTCATCAGGATTGACTGAATTAAAAAATTAAAAGTCTTTCCCATATATTCACGTAGTAAATTCTGCCTCTTCGCAATCACAGAATCCGTGAGGGCTCTTGAGCCGATTGCGATATCGTAGCCTTCTACTATCACCGCTTTCTTTAACTTCTCGATCTCCTCGATAGGTGTAGACAGATCGGCGTCGCTAAAAAGAACCATGCCGCCCCTTGATGCCATAACTCCCATTTTTACCGCGTATCCTTTCCCCATATTTTTGAGATTCGAAATAATTCTTAGATTTGGAATCTCGTCTGCGAATTCCTCAAGTATCTTCCTTGTGCTGTCCAAACTTCCATCATCAACAACGATGACCTCGTATTCCTTGCACCCCACCGTGAGATATTCAGAAATCCGCCTGAGGCTTTTTCCCAGTCTCTTTTCTTCATTGTACGCAGGAATTACTACGCTCAGATCCATCTAGAGATCGCTTTCTCTCAAAACCTTGTAAATGGAGATATCATTATTGGAAAAAACTGTTTTCAGAATATCTTTCATCTGAAAATTTAGGCCCCTTCTTCTATCGACCCATACATATCGAACATCATATTTGGTCAATAGATCCCGTCCCTGCTCATTATCGTATGTATTAAAGAAAAGATTTATGTCTTTCTGCCTTGCCTCAATATCCGGTGCGTAATGGCCGATGTTCATATGCCACATGCATTCTATAACGGTCCTTCTCCCCGTCAGCGCGGAAATAAAAGAATCTCTGCCTTCTATATCATCCCATAATTTGCTATGGGTCCTCTGCGATATCCAGGGTCGCGAGGACGGGTTATTGAGTATTACGGCATCTATTTCGATTCCCTTTTTGATGTGGTCTATTGCCTCCAATTCCTTCTTAGAAACGACCTTGTACTTTGTATATCCGGGAAAATATGCCAAGAACGAGAAAACAGTGGAAATAATCCCGATGCTGATTATGAGCAAAAGAAATATTGATTTCGGACCTGGCGCAATTCTCTTAATCCAGTCTATTATCGCCTCAGCTGAAAAGATGGACATGCCGAGAAGAAATATTGAAAAAAAGTTAAAAGTCGCTGAAGGGTAGTTGGATTCGAGGCAAAATAGATGTGTAAAAATGAACGACAGCATCATGGCAATGATTAGAAATAGAATCACAGATGGAGCCCTTTTCCACCCTCTCGCATGTTCATAAATCTTATGGAAACCGAATATTTTGATACCTAGCGCGCCTACATGGAAGACGATAAATGAAGCCAGGACATTAAAAAAAGAGGGATGGGCTGCCTCTGCTATAAGTCCCAGTTCCCTGAATACTGAAAGCGGATAATGTCCGATGTCGAATTTAAAAAGTGCGATGGTTTGTCCGGATGATATCCTGAACATAGAAAGGGCCGAGAAACCTATGCTGACCAAACTTATTTTCATTAAGGAGGCATCCTTGGCAAGATAATATTCTTTTAGGCCGAGCACAAGCAGGGCTGGCAAGGCTACAGCCCAGATGAAGGCTTTATACTCGAAGAGCGAGCCAAATAACATACCTGTAAAAAGAATCCACGGCAATTTACCGCGGGCATTTAACGTGTCTCGGCATGTGATGGAAAAACATCCCAGACAAAAAATCAAAATGCCGTGCGCCAAGGGCGGATTGAACGTCATCCAATCCAATAAGGATCCCGTGAAATTAACAGTCTGAATATCTCGAGAGGGCATCAGCCGGTCAAGTATGGGAAAGACCCACGCCATATCGCTTGTTAAAAATATGAGAAATGCCGCTAGGAGCGCGATCTGCCTATTCTTCATGATGCATTTTATAGATAGATACATGGTCATCGCGGTCAGGGGAAGCAGAAACATGGGACAATATCTGAAAAATAAATCTACCGCATTAATATTAGTCGCCTTTTGAATCAGCGCACGCCAATAAAATGCGCCTACATAGTACCCCTTTAACACAATTCCGGAATAAAAAGGGAATTGATGCGGCGGATTCTTTGCCAGTTCCTGGACCATTGCCAATTGCGCTACTGAGTCGTAAGCGTTGGCTTGGTAAAATCGCGTGCCGTTCGCATATGTCAATCCGCTAAGGCCCACGACCAAGAAAACTATTATAAGAATTGCAAGGACGAGAATTGTTAAGAATACAGCCGGAGGCGTTATCCTTACGCTGCCCTTAAGCATCGTCCCTCTCGCAACGCTATGGATGAAAGAACGCGTTCTATATAAAATATATAGCGCGTTAAATATAATCACGGAGACTAAAAAAAGATTATGCATCTTTGCGGCTTCCAAGTAGTAATAAATCTGCGGAATTAGAAAAATCCCCATGGCCATTGAGAGGACTCCTTTCTCGATGAATTCAGCCTCTTTTTTTAGCAGATTGATTAAAATATGGCCCGGGGGATAGAAGATTAAAAATAAAACCGCCATGAATTTAAGAATATCCATGCTTATGCCCATCTTAAGCATCCCATTGCTTCAAGATCATTTAATAATTTTTAACCCGTCCAATGATTTTAATAGCAGCGCTAAACCATGTTTTATCGGCCGCATCTTTGTTACCCCATGCCTTCTGGCTTTATAATGAACGGGCAACTCCAGCATCTTCATCCTATATCTGGCCGCCGTAAAGAATAGATCCCAGTCTCCCCATAAAAATTCTTTTATCTTAAAATATCCCCAGTGTTTTTTAAGAAATACCTTTGTCCCGCAGAATGTATCACTTATCCTCTTCTGCGTTATCCAACTTATCAAGCGCGCGAAGAAATATACGCCTACCCGATTGAAAACAGGAATGGAATTTTTCTCCCTTGGGTATATGATCCTTGTCCCATTTATGAACTCCGCGCCCTTCTCCATCGCGTCATGAAACAGACTTAATTCTTCGGGAGGCGTAGTGTTGTCGCAATCAAGCATCATAAGGACATCCCCTCTCGATTCCTCCCACCCCTTATTGACAGCGTAGCCCTTCCCTTGATTTTCCTTATATGATATGAGGCGAATGTCTGGTCTATCTTTCACAAGTTCTTCGACGATTTCACGAGTTCTATCAGTAGAGCCATCGTCCACTACGACAATCTCTCTCCACGAACCAAAATTCGGTATCCTCGAGACGCATTCCTTGACGCTCCCCTCTTCATTATGGCAGGGGACCACTACAGAACAAGAGTAGGCCTGTCTTCCGCTTTCAAGGGGATGCAGTCTGAATACAAGGTATTGTCCGAAACAGATGCGCCTCAAAATCGGAGTTCGTGGAATAAGCGAATTTATAAGATCACCGAGCCCAAACATCTTGAAAGGAACGACGAACCTGTATCCCTTATCTAATACGTCGAAACCGAAGATATTTATCAGATTTTCAAGATCGGCCAAATGGAGCATGTTTCGCTCGAGTCTCGGCGTCTTTAATCCTAAACGCGATAATAATTTAAGGAGAGATATTATGAGGGGATTAATTTCCGCGACGAAGACCCTGGAATCTCGGTGCATCAAGGCTTTCAATTTGCCAAACATCTTATAAAGATCTTCTTCATAATTTAAACTTTCATAGAATATGATGTAATCGTAAACCTCTTTCGTCTCTAAATTTATTATGCCGCTCTTTAAATGGGTAATCTCTTTATGCTCAAACTCCTCTCCCACGCTTTCCCCTACAATCAGCACCTTCTTTCCGGTTATTATGCTGTAGGATAAAAATTCTGTCACATAATGGCAAAAAAATCTTTTCGTTTTCATATTCCCTGATCCCTTCACTTATAATTTTTATACTGGCGTTTCAATCTTAAACGAAAAATTGACAAATGGATAGAATGTGAAAGGCTTTTTAATATCGCGATAGTCAAAATCGAACTTCATTTTTTTAAAATATCCCTTCCATTCATCGGATCGCCTGATCTCGAATGCCGCATTCATTTTACTATTATGAATCTTGTTAACTATGAAATCTGCTATTCTTGCCGTCAATGTCGGCTCCATTTCAAAGATTAAAATTTTCTTTGCGACCCTTGCGGCCTCCCTCAATAAGTCTTCTTGCGCTTCACAATGGTGTAATACATCATTGAACATCGCCGCGTCAAAGCTTTTGTCTTTAAATGGTAACTTCCGCTTGCTTTTCATCAACTCAAACGGTATATCTCTTTTTCGATAGTCCATTATATCCGTGCCTGTTGGATCGCAGCCGAAATGCCTTTTCAGTTCATCTGTCACTACGGCGTTGCCGCATCCTATATCAAGGACCATGCTGGATCCCGATATCCAGCCGCTATATGCATTTATAATGATTTTACTTCGATATATCAATGAAAATTCCATATATGCTCACATGCAGTTTTTCAAACAATCATAAAACCTTCTAAAATTCGATTTGTAGGAATATTCCCGCTCGGCTTTCTTCCTGCCTGCCGCGCCCATCTTCTCCCCCATCTTTCTGTTCTCGATCAGAAGAGAGAACTTATCAAACCAACCGGTATCGTCTTTTAACAAGAACCCATCGGTCCCGTCATCGATTATCTTTTCGCTCACCACATTCGCATCGGATAGAACGGGCAGGCTTGCGCCCATATATTGGATCAATTTGTAGCCGGCCTTTCCAATTGACCAATTGTCAGACTGCATGGGCATTATGCCTGTATCCCCGGAAGAGATTTCATCTGCCTCTGTATCCTCGGCCCATTTAACAAGTTCTATATGACTATCTGTGAGAGGGTCACCCGTCGCAAATCTGTCGGCGCCGATTAGTCTTATCTTGACTTTATCTTTATAAGATCCAACGATCTTTATGAAGACGTCCTTTATTCGATCTAGATACTTAACTGCCGCAGGGGTGCCAATCCAGACGATTGTATATTTACAATTTGGCGTGTCCCTTTTTTTCATTTTATATTTATCTATATCTATTGAGGTGGGGATCGTTGTTACGTTATCGTTATATCTTCTTGCCTCCTTAGCTAAAAACTCGGTAGAGGCGATTACCAGCCTGCTGGATCTTACCGTATTGATAAATCTACCACGGTCCTTAGCGCTTGAGATATAAACTGCGTCATCAAAATCGAATACTATCCGTCTGTTGAATACCTTTATCATATTAAGCAATATTCTGGGCAATAGTATCTTCTGAAGAAATACGATATCGTATCTTCTACATAATAGCATGACCTTTAATGCGTTCTTTAAGTTGTAGGCCTTTTCGCAAATTCGCGAAATTATATCCACCCCCTCCATCCGTAAGTTATATTCCGTCTGCTTTTGTGATACGAGGTTTATCACTTTGAACGAGATCCCTTCTCTTTCTAAATACGGCAGGTAGCCGTAAACCCTCGTTCGCGAGCTTGGATAGACCCTTGTGCCTATCGTGAAGAATAGGATCTTCATGATTCTATCTTACGACCCCCAAGCGCATTAAAATCAAAGAGATGAACGCCTCTACGACTATGTCGAGATTCATCTTGGAGACACCGCTTGTCCTTTCACTGAAAAATATGGGGATCTCGCAAATCCTAAGATTTTCTCTTTTTAAATCATATAGGAGCTGAACCTGAAAGCCGTAACCTTTCAGGAAGTTCTTATCCAAATCCATTGATCCGAGCGCCTGTTTACGATAGCACCTGAATCCCCCGGTGCAATCGTGCACCTTTAGGCCGGTTATAAACCTTGCATATATATTGGCGCACCTTGACATGTATTTTCTGAAGATACTCCAATCGTCAGAAACCCCGCCCCCTTTTACATATCTGGAACCCACCACAACATCATATTCCTTTATCGATTCCAATAACCTCGGGATATCCATGGGATTGTGTGAAAGATCCGCATCCATCTGTATGAGGTAGTCATATCTATTTTCCTTTAATATATGGCGAAATGCATGTACGTAGGCAGGGCCCAGACCTTCTTTTTGAGTCCTGTGCAATATGCTTAAGTTGGGATTTGCCGCTCTCATCGATTCTATCACGTCTCCCGTATTGTCGGGTGAATTATCGTCAACGATCAATATGTCGATGGGCATACACAAAAGATTTATTCCTCTAATCAATCGTGGGATATTTTCACTCTCGTTGTAAGTAGGGATTATAACTACTGTATTATTAACCATATCCCCTCTTTTCATATTTTACTTTAATACGCCATATCCACCACGCCGCGATGAAAAAAGACATTAATAGCATCCTGGACAGTATCTTATAAATCGCACCGATATCGAAATGCCTCCCGATGACCTCCTGTATCGTTGGAAGACTGGCAAAATAATCCGGGTTGATAGGCGCAAACATTCCTAATTGCAGGTCCCTGTCCGGCAGTCTCACGAATGCGAGCATCAATATAATAAATAAGATGAATATCCCGAATGATTTGTGACGAGGTATGATAAGAACCAATAGTGGAGTGACGAAAGTGAAATACCTAAAACTTATGGGGCTTACGGCATATGTCAAAAAACCAAGCGTAAGAAAATAAAATATAAGTTTCTTTTCACAATAAGGATTTTTAGAATCCTTTAGCGCCGCGATAGATAAAAGGGCATATAGAACAACGAAAATGGCCGCGAATATCCACCTCGTCACGCCCTCATAATATCTACCGAGAGTAAAAGATCCAAAAACAACAGTCCCGGATGATAAATAAAATGGTATATATAATACAAATGAAGTCATCGCGGCGGTAAGGAGAAGCGAGAATCTGGTTTTCCAAGTATTGCCCAATAGGAAAGCGGCGGGCAATACCAGGATGTATGGAAATAGTTTAGTCGCGCCGCCAAGGCTTAAAGATACGATGCACATGTAGGGCCTTTTTTTAAGGGCGGCGAATAGGCCTGCCGTGATAAAGAAGGCCGTTATCAGGTCGAATTGGCCAACGGCATATGCGCTATGCAATACCACTATATTAAAGATCCAGAGTTTATAAGATTTCCATGCCTCATCTTTCGAAAACGCCAATTTCAATAATAATGCGGCTGTCAAAAAATCGAATATTAAATACGGGGTTTTCATCAAAAATAAATTTTTAATTAGTTCGTGATGAGAAAGAGCGCGAACATAATCGACCGTACCAAAATTCTTAAACATCATTGCGCTTGAAAGTTCCAAAATTTTGATTAAAGATAACGGATTGAAAAATTTAATCATTAAAAGATTGAGAAATGACATGATAATAAACAAGGCGGGCGCATAATAGGTGTAAGGAAAATGCGAAAAGTTTGTATGGATATATCCATATGGATCCCAGATGCCATTCCTAACAAACATCATTGGAAAATAATTTATAAAAAACAAGTCCATGCCGTGCATGGTAAACGGCATTAAAAACAATCTCATCATAAGGCCAATGATGCCCCATTTTATAATTTGCCAGCGGTTCATTATTTTTTCAGATACGCCTCTTTTAGCATTCTTAATATACCCGTCTTTTTATTGCCGTAGAAGATTAACGGCAAACACGCGAGTAGAAACACCCCTTCCCTATAACACAGCATGCTGAGGTCCTTTATGATATTGCCGGAGATGGTAGACGTAAACGACCCCAGTAATAATAGTAATGACACCACCCAAATGAACGGCAGATAAAGCTCCATAAGAAAGAGTAAATGATGCGATATTTCTCGCGTGTAATTTTTAAACGCATATGATGATAAGGCGGTAGCGTAACAAAAATAGGCTAGCGAGGCGCCAATTGCCGCGCCCGAAAGGCCAAGATTAAATTTGCGCACAAAGATGTATATGAAGGCGGCGCCCAATAGAACGCACGACGCGCAAATCAATACCATCTTAGACTGTTTATTAAGCGCCACCAATAAATATCCCGGCATGTTCACTAACGCTATGAATGAGGATCCCATCAATAATAGATATGCCGGCATGAGTCCCGGCAGATAGGCCGGCAGCAAATAATGCACCAGAAGAGGCAGTACTATGATAACGCACCCGACAAGAACAGGAAAAAGATAGCCAAATATCAACATCGGCTTTATGAATAGCTCCTTCACTTCGGTGATATCCTGACTCTCGCCGTATGCCTGATAGAAGCGCGGAAATATAACCGCGTAAACAAGGTTGGGTAATTGCACCACATACACGTTTACCATTAGACCAATAGTATAAAGCCCTAGTTTCTCCACGTCCAAAAGCCGAAGGATCATTATGCGATCTATGTTCATTAAGGTCATGAACGTGAATCCCGTGATGAAAATTGGAAATCCTATTTTTAAGAGATACAGGATGTCTTTAAGCGCAAAGTTGAAGACAATCTTAAAGTTCTCTCTGGTTGCCTTTAAAAAATATATTAAACCGACAACGGGCGTCAGAATGGAGGCCCATAAAAGTCCGTGGAGTCCAAATTTGACGGTTAAGACACTCTTCAACAATAGATCGAAGACGGCGACCATGACCGTGTTAGTGCTTATGACTGAAAAATTATGACGCGACCTATTCAAAACAATATAAAGAGAATTGCACAATCTTATCAGCACAAGAAAAGAAATGAACCGCATGCCGTATGCCAGCAGATTATTGCTCCCGAACGGTAAAAAAATGCTGGCCGCGAAGATCGCCGTGCTCACACTTAATGCAAGCAGCAGGCAGAAGGTAAAACCTACATCCCTCGCCGCCTCGGCCTTCTTGGCGTCGCCTTGCCCATAAAGAAAGGGGAGTTCCTTGTCGAGAGAATTTATGATCCCCAAATGAGAATGCTGAGCATAATCAAAGACAAGCATCATTTCATTGAAAATCCCCATTAGGGTCGGCTGCAATACCCTGCGCACAACAATGGCCGTGATGAAATTCAGGATATTGGAAAAAAACGTGCTCGTTGAATATAGCATTACATCCTTGAAAAATTTCCTTGATTTAGTCATGAGCGGCTAATCGTTCTATTTTTATCCATTTCTTAAGTTTTAGCATAATCTTTGAAATAAGCATCCTAATGGTCGGGCCGATTCCTAACCTCTTAAGACTTTGCGAAACGATTAGAAATCGTCTATGCCAGTCTTCTAAAAAATGTTCTAATTTTATCTTGAGGTCGAAGTTCGCGTATGCGCTCTTTTCTGACGATTCTTTCAACTTCACCAACTCTTCATCAGAAAAATCAGTCAGGTTCACAAGAAAAGTGGTTCTCATCTCCCCCAGACTCTGCATGTAATTATCCTCATCATCCGGGAGTCTATGCATCTCTTTGGCTATACTGTATAGTTCAGTGCCAGGATAAGGCGTAGCGTAGAAAAAACGATGTACCGGAAGATGCGTCCTTTTGATAAAATCCAACGTCTCTTTTATCGTTTCGTTATTTTCACCTGGCATCCCGAATATGAATGAACCGATTACTTTTATTTTTGCTTTCCTCGTCATTTCTACGGCATCCAAGGCCTGGGTGACGGTAACGCGTTTCCTGATCTTATCCAAGATAGATTGGCTACCGCTCTCGAAGCCATAAGACAGCTCTTGGCATCCTGCCTTGTGCATATTAGTCAATAACTTCTCATTAACTAGATTCACCCGTGCTGACGCTGACCATTTTATCTTCAGATTATTTGATGTCATCGCGTCGCATAACTTAAGGACGCGTCTTTCATTAAACAAGAACAAGTCATCTGAAAAATCTATGAATTGAATTCCGTAAAGTCGCTTTAATTCCTTGATCTCATCTACTATGCTTCGCGCAGATCTCGCATAAGTGGTTCTACCAAAAGGATGTGAGCAGAATGTGCAGTCGTATGGACAGCCTCTTACAGTAGAAATATTAATAGAACGCAGACCAAAGCTCACGTGAGACTGTGTAGAATTATTTATGTATACTTCCATGGGAAATAGGTTCCACGCCGGGAAAGGAAGAGAATCCAAGTCGGTTATCCTTTTCCTGGGAGATGTCCTTATTACCTTCCCATCGCGCTTAAAAAATATGCCCGCAACCCCTTCTATGTCTCTAGTCTCTTCAATGGCTGATACGAGCTCTGTAACTGTCAGTTCCCCTTCATCTATCACCGCAATATCGACATCCGTATTCGCAAGAAGCAGCTCAGGATGAGCGGTCGACACCATATTGCCTGCCGCTATCGGTATCCCGGGCTTGAGATTCTTTATTACACGCGCCAGCCATTTCACATATCTGTAGGTGGATGTCAAACCACCAATCCCCACTATGTCAAATTCATAGGATTTCAACATCTCCTCAACTTTATCGTCACAATATCCGGACCCGTTTATGTCGAGCATGCTAACATCATGCCCATTCTGCCTGAGGACGCTCGCGATATAACCGAGCCCCAATGGCAGAGAAAACGGCAGTCTACATAAAGGATTTATTAATAAGACTTTCATGATTTTCTTAATTTACACCGTTACATAATTCATCTATCAAGTTCCAGACCCTCTCAGTCGCCCTTCCGTCAACCTTATAGGCGTAATCATATATGAATTGCTTCCGCCTGCGTCCGAGCGCCGCGGCAACTTCTTTATCCTCAAAAACGCTCTTCATTGCCTGGCTGAGTTCTTCTGTATTGGTGGCTTTGAGAGCCACACCGTTTGCCGCAAACGGAACGAGGTCCTCTCTTCTATGCATATTCAGCGTGATGAGAGGCTTGTCTAATATCAAAGCATCCAACGCGCTTGAAGAGAATAAGGATACTATGACAAGTGCACTGGCGTCGATGAGAGATAATATGTCCGCGTCTTTAACGGCGTATGCGTTCCGATATCCTTTCAATCTATTTACAATGAAAGTGTTGACATCGATAGAATCATATGGATGTATCTTAACCAGTAACTGTTTCCCCGGAAAATTATTCATTGCCTTTAATACCGAATCAAGACTCATGTATTCCATATCCCCGCGATAAAATACGCTGAAGAGATACCTCAAATCCTTAAAATAACTGGGTATGAAAAGGACTATCTTTTTATCCGGATCAAGTCGTATTTTCATTACATCGTTTACAGCTCTTTCCCTAAGATTAAGCCGCATGCGGTAGAGCGTGTCGTGGGCTGGTTTGCCGGTTACCACGCATTTCGAAACATCATTACCGCAACCACCGTACCAATCAATTCCCGACCTACCCCATAAAGCGATCTTATCCGACGAGAGCTTCGTATATCCGTATCTTTCGGCAAGAATTCCGTGCTGGATAACCAAAGTAGTGACCCCTGCTCGT
>MHFL01000057.1:15504-28116 GCA_001804165.1 Omnitrophica bacterium RIFCSPLOWO2_01_FULL_45_10
TGCCTCTCTAAGTATGACAATTTTTGGCTTTATATTTTTAAACACCTTTTCCGCTAATATGATATTTCTCCCTATCGACGCGAAATCCTCTACAATTAATTTACGCAATATATTTTCTAACAGCGCCCAAATAGATATATATCCGTAGATGAAGTTATTTCTAAAGATCTCGTCCTTCTTTAAAAAATTCCAATATCCGCGGAATGAAAAATTAGGGCTCAGTTTTGCAAATATCCCATCGAGCGCTATCGGAATAAAACTGAGTCTCTCCTTCAAAATGAGTTTTAAACGAATACCTAGTCCTCTTTCTATTAAAAATAGATAAGAGGATTGAAATTCTTTGCCTGATTCTCTAAATTCAAAATAAAGGCGCGTGTCTATGAAAATACGCCTACTTTTTTTCTTGTAGGCCGCCATCTTCCTCATCACTAAATCCATCAGATCCATAATTGCTTCTGTAATATAACGCTTTACTTGTATACAGAAAATTTTTCGTTTCGGAAATTCGATGAATATGGAGCGGATCTTTAGCTCATTTCCAATCAGTTTACTTATTCTTCCGGAGATCTCTCTTTCGCCGATTATAATTAAAGTATCGGGCTTCAGTTTGTCTATTATCTTTAGAACGATATGCAGATTTTTTATTATAGGTGTAAATAGCCTTTGTGCCCTCTCCTCGTCCACCTCGCCAAATCTGATGCTGTTATATTCGGTGATGCCTTCTCTCTTCACCAGTTTCGAATACCAAGTCCTGACCATATTTGAAACCCATCCGTCCATACGGCGATAGTCTTCCTCGTTCAGCAATTTATCAAAATAAATGACTTGCGGATCGGGATATACGCCGATGGGCCCGGTATCGAAATTTGAAGATACGATGACAGGATCGAATTTTAACGTGCGTCGAATCTGCCTTACAAGAGGCACGACATCCTGTAATTCTTCAAAATAGTCCAGAAATATGACCGTTTTATTATTATCCACTTATTAAGGGGTGTCGTTTTTCGACAAATGAAAAGATGGTATATTTGCCGCTCTTCTCTATTATGCTCTCCGATTTTATCGCGGAGAGGCTGGCGAGTTCACTCAAACCCCTTACAGATCTTTTGCTGAAGATAGTATAATGTTCGATGAAAAATTCCTCCCTGTCCGTCAAGACATTATTCCTTAGCGCGGCCTCTCCGTCAGGTAATTCTATATAAATAAAACCAGACTTTTTTAAATGTCCGCCTGCCTTTCTTAATAAAGATACCGGATCCGTCACGTGTTCGAGCACCTTATTAAATGTAATGATATCGAATTTAAACCCGGATTCGTATTCCATAAACGACCCCCTGAACGCGCCGCTTACCTTTACATTTCGAACGGCATGCTCTATAGACATTGGGTCAGGATCGATACAATATCCCTTTACGCCGTATTTTAAAAACTCTCCAAGGAAGACCGACAGACCACTGCCGACATCCAGCACATTTAACCCCTTTAATTTCAGGCCCCGTTCGCCGCAAAAGTCGACCAGTCTTTTTACCCGGGCCTTATTATCAGACCTTTCAGAAGGCAGATTCATAATGGCATTGTACCTGGCCAAAATTGAACTATCGTATGTGTCTTTATTGTATTTTCCGAAATACATTTTTTCGAAATCATAAGTGTGCAAATTATTGTAAACGCCGCAGCTATTGCATAACATTATCCTGCGCAAATAAGCGGATGGCTTTATGCCAAAATCGGTTTCCAGGGCCGGTCTTTTTCTTATTACTTCGACGGGCCGCAATTCTTCGCAATTGCAAAGGTAACATGCCTGTTTCATTGACGCGCAGTTCGTCTTATTTGAGTCCATCAAGCCACTTTTCCACTTTACTTGTTTCGCTCTTAAGATATTTTTTAAATAAGGAGATTTTCGTTTCATCCACCAGCATAACAAAAAGCCGGCCGTCCCTATTCTTTACAAGAGCTGTTCTGAATCCTTCTTTCTTGAGCCGCGAGTTTACTGAAGGCGTGGCATAGAATCCCCATGATTTCGCAGTGACGTCATATCTCTTACCTGCCTTTGTAACAAAGGTGACTTGTTCATTATTGTCTAACCGGACCTCCCCGCAATCAAGTATGCATATGTCTTGTCCTATGCCGATGCGATATGCCCTAGGTGGCCGCTTCAATTTGATATTCATCGCCATGTCCAGTCTTTGATTAAAAAGTCCTTAATCACCCACTTGCCGGATTCCTTTATCCATATATTACGGTTTCTGAACTTTTCCTCTACGTCATGAAATTCGTCTAATGAAATCCTTAAAAATCGACATAACTTTTCGATATCTTCATAAGGCGTATCATCTCCTTTTTGTCTGATAAGGGTAAGCGCCTCCTCTCTTGTTATCCTGCCGTTTCTAATCTCTATCGAGAGATTGTCAAAGAGGCGGGTAAATCCGAACTTTAACCATTTAAAATAATGATGCACAGAAATAAAGTCACAATCAATGTCCGCATAATTATAATAACCGGTCTTTGGGCCTTCTTTGCGCACGGCAAAACCATATTTTAAAGCGGTGCGTAGGCTCTCTTCGGGATCCCATTTGAAGTAATAGCCCAGAAATACCGAACGTATGCCCTTCTTCCTGAATTCACTTTCATCTGGAAGGCGATACGCGTCTAAATCTTTGGCTGTCAGATCGTCCCCTACCCATTCATCAACAGAGGTACCATGCAGGATCCTGTGCGTCTTGAACCATTCGAGGTCAAGACTATTCCTTCGTCGTTCTTCCTGAGAACCTCCATATTCCATGTGCGGGCTCTCCCCCCATAAGACAAGAGGTATGTCGTAAGAGGTCGCGATCCTTAATGGGATAGCATAGAGCGCCATATGCATGGGTATGGACGCATCGCCCTTCAGCACCAGCGCATTATACATGAAGCGCCTTTCGATTTCCGGGTTGATCGTGAATTCGATGTGATCGACGCCAAGATTTATGAGATTGATCAGATTCTTTTGGCCTATCTCGGTTCGCGCGGGCGTCTTCCACGTAACGGCAAGAACCTTAAGGCCGTATTCGAGGCACTTGACTACCTGTGCGGTGCTATCCTTGCCGCCGCTGACCGGCACAACACAGTCATATCCTTTTGCCCGAGATTTAACTTCACTTACCATCTCTTCAAATTCCCGCTTCCTCAAGGCCCAGTCTATCTCGTCCTTCTCCCTGTGCCCAAGGCAGGCGGTGCATATCCCTTTAGCGCCTATTTTGATGCCGGGCCGTGTATCGGGAAGGACGCATTCTCTGCAATATTTCATACCGTCACCCATTCTGTTCCAAAAAAATCTTGGCATTCAAAAAATAGAAAAGGAATTTACTGAAGCTGTTCGGCATCGGATATCTATCCAGCAATTCCTCGATCTTTTCTCTCTTCACCAAATCGAATATCCTGCCGCCGGAAAGGATGTAATCTCTGGTCTCTCTTTTCTTTAAATCTACAAGCGAATTGATCGAAGCATTAAAACCTTTCTTCTGGCGATCGGTACGCACCTTTTCATTCATTATGCCTTTGGCGGCCTCGCGCAATACGTACTTGCCGTACCCATCGCGTATGAGATATTCGTTTGGGATCGAATAAGCAAAATCGAAGAGTTTCGAATCCAGGTATGGGGAGCGATTTTCAATAGAATAGCACATGGAGTTCAGATCGTCCTCATGCAATATGACAGGGATCGACTCGTGAAATAATTCGTTGAGCATCCGATTGCGCAAAACTGAATCACAATATGCGTTCTCATAAAAATCTTCCCTGAAGTCCGTTTTTAAAAAAGTCGAGAATATATCGTTATGAAGATAGATATGGCCCCTGAAATCGGGACTATTGATGAAAAGTTCCGGATTCCGCAGATATTCATTGCGCACGTATTTTTTTACATGGTCCTGCCAGTCAGTCAAATATTTATTAAATTCCGGATGCTGTCTCATCTCATAAAGATGAAAGTTAAAATGGTCGTAATAGCCCGTTACCAGTTCATCCGCGGCAGTTCCAGAGACCGCAACCCTATACTTATTTTTCGATATTGCCTCCGATAGAAAGGCATGGATATAGTATGTTATGGTATATATCGGCGCGTCGTGGTAACGGATGAGGCGCTCAAGCCGTGGGAACGTTTCATCCTGCGGTATGTATATTATGGTATGTTTGCAGCCCAGGTCATCGATGGTAGCCATTATATTACTATGCTCATTGTAACGCATATCGTTATCGATTATGGAAAATGTGGCCACATCGTAATTAAACTTCTTCGCCGCTATCGACACGATCGCCGCAGAATCAACGCCTCCGCTAAGACAGAAGGCCAGTGGAACATCAGCGCGCAGGCGTATCTTGATACTATCGAAAAGCCTATCGCGAAATCCCTCTATGGCCTCATCGATGGTCATCTTGCGGGTAGTGAAATTGGGCGTCCAGTATCGGTACGATTTCAGGTTCAGTGATGTATCAATGACTACATTGGATGCGTACGGCACCTCCTCTATTTCTTTAAAAAAGGTATCGCTGGTTTTATACAAAGACTTATAGCCGTTGATGAGGTACCTTAATATATGCTGAATATTTACCGTGAGCGTTTGACCGGAGAGAGATTTTATAAATTTGACCTCGGATCCAAAAAACATCCCGTGTTTAGTCCGTAAAAGATATAATGGCTTTTCTGAAAAACGGTCGCGGGAGAGAAAGAGCCGATGCCCCTTATTATCATAGATCGCAAAACTCCACATCCCTTCAAATTTTTTTACACAGCCCTCTCCCTCTAAAATATAGGACTGTAGCAAAACTTCCGTGTCGGACTCTGTCCTGAATGAAACTCCTGCATCTTTTAGGTGCTCCTTTAATTCGACATAATTATATATCTCTCCGTTGAATACAATTGTCTGGTCATCTATGGTAAAAGGCTGATTTGATCTTTCATCCAGATCGATAATGCTCAGCCTGGAGTGCAAAAGCAGTATGTTTGTATCACCGTCTTTAAGAGATATAAAATCATTATGATCCGGGCCGCGGTTGCGCATGAGGTCCAATGTATGGTGTATCCTTGAACTATCGATATGGGCCTTGCCTATGTATCCCGCTATCCCGCACATAATCTAAGAGATATCGCCGATTTTCATTGTCCCTCTTTATGATGAAGGTTATGATAATGAAGTACATAACTGGTTCCAGAAACCTTAAGCCCCAGTTTTTCATATAACCGCATTGCGGGAATGTTCGAGATTTGGGTGCCTACCCTGATCGACTTTATGCCCTTGCAATGTTCCTGGGCATATAAAATCATGGAGACAGCGATTCCGCGCCTTTGATGTTTCTCCGATACGGCGATCTGATCTATTGTTAAGATGCCATTATTACAGAAAAGCTGTAAAAATCCCATAATGCTCTTGCCCTGAAGCGCAATAACCATCGCATCTCCGCGTTTCCCCTTAAAAAAATTACGTACCCACTCAGATTTGATTTGGTCGGCCACTTTGGCTGGAAATGCCGGATCAAGATGAAACCTGCTGTAAATAAAAGAATTGCGCGCGATTTCTGAAACCTCTTTCTCGTCCTTTTTTAACGCCAATCTCATCGCGTAAGAATCTGTTTTATCGCGTCCCGGAGAGACGCTTCCCTCGAATGTTACGTTTGTATCCACCAAATAAAAACCCTTATTTTCCAGAAATCTCGTAGACCGGATGTCGTGAGTCGGTACTTTAGCGTAAATAAATACCCCTTTCTCTTCCATGGCCTTCGACAGATTATTACCCCATCTGTTATCTCGCCTTAATAGGACATCATTGACTGCCAATTTATAAACATTCCTGCCCATGACATCCTTGAGCCATGCATCCTGAATGATATTTTTGCCTTTATCCATGCTACACGCGGCCCTTATCTTTAACAGTAGTCTTTTCTTTATTAAGATGATGCCATATCGATTTATACCACTCGATATAGTTTACAAACCCTTTTTCAAGAGGGTACTGCGGGTTATATCCGATGAGCCTCTTCGCCTTATCTATCGCTAAGGTGCCCCTGTTCGGCATCAGCATGTCCTTTGGCAGATATTTTATTCTTATATTTGGAAAATGTTCGGCCAGGATGGCGGCCATTTCGCTTATGGAACGCGATGCGCCATATGTCAGATTAAGGATCTGGCCTTTTGAATTTTCGTTTTCCAAAATGTTGACTATACCGTCCACGAGATCGCCTATATAAGTAAAATCGAGCCGGTCGGAACCGTCGCCCGAAATAGATACTTCCAGACCCCTCATCGCGTTCTCGATGAATATCTGACCCACCCTGCGGCTAACGCACCTCTCTCCGTATAATGCGGATGGCCTGACAATTGTATAGGGAAGATTGAATACCTGGTTATAGGCTATGACCATCTTTTCGCCGGCAAATTTGAGCGCGCCATATATCCCGATTGGCTCACACGGTGTCTCTTCGGTCACAAAGTGCGAAGGAAAATTACCATAGACCATGCTGGAAGAAAAATAGACGAAATGCTTAATCTTGAGCTCAGGCGAACGCGCGATATCCAGCGAATTTTCAAGGGTCCTCAGACTGTGATCAAATGTGGAGAACGGATCCTTATTTGACCTGTCGGCGTGGGCTACAGCCGCAAGATGAATCAGTGTATCAACGTCAAGATCTGTCATGATGCGGCTCATCTTGATGTAATCTCTGGAATCCTGCTCGATTAGCGGGATATCCCATTTTTTAATCAGGTTGAGACGCTCGTGTATGATGTTGATATAAAGGCCGGCATTCGGTACGGTATCCGCGTTATTCTTAAAATGGTGATAATTGTTAACGCTGAGACTGTCTATTATAAAGACTTTATTGCCTAGACTTTTTAGTTTAATCGCCAGGTTATGCCCTATGAACCCTGCGCCGCCGACAAGGGCGATCCGCCGTTTTGTGATTTTATCCATAATCATATCGCCTTTCTTATTGCTTCTTTGAATGAGGCCGCGATGTATTCCATATCTTGGCCGTTCAAGTGCGGGCCGACAGGAAGCGCGATGGAACTCGAGCTTATCCATGAGGCCACAGGAAAACTGTCATCTCGATAACCATATTTATTCTTATAATAGCTCATGCAGGGAACCGGCCTGGGATAATAAACGCTCGTGCCGACACCTGCCTGAGTCAAACTTTGCGCAATCTCGAACCGTTTTCTCTCTAGACGCCTACCAAGCAAGACCGAAAAGCAGTAATAGCTGCTTTCAAAATCGTCATGAGTTGATTTAAAAAATTTTACATCGTCGAGGCCGTTGAAATGGCGGCTTAATGTCTCATAGTTTTCCTTGCGTATTTTCAAAAACCCTTTTACTCTCTTAACCTGTTCGATGCCCATCGCAGCCTGCAACTCATTCAACCTGTAGTTGAATCCTAGCATATTGACATCGTAAATGCCCGGTACGGTTCGTTCGCCCGCATGCCGATCAACGCCAAAGGCCCTCTGCCTTGAAATACGCTCTGCCATCTCCTTGTTCCGTGTAATTATCATGCCGCCTTCACTGGTAGTCATATGTTTCACGGGATAGAACGAGAAACAGCCGGCATCTCCATGCAACCCTGCGTGGATTCCTTTGAAATATGTGCCTATAGCCAGTGCGCAATCTTCCACGACAAAGAGATTATGCCGCCTTGCTATATGTAGAATACGCTCCATGTCTACAGGCATGCCTAAAAAATGAACAACTGATATGGCCTTAGTCCTAGCCGATATATTCTGCTCTATCTTGTTTATATCTATATTCCCTGTATCGGTTTCAGCATCGACAAAGACGGGTCTTGCCCCGCATAATTCTACGGCATGCGCTGTTGCCGTATGCGTCTGGGCCGGAACAATAACTTCGTCACCTGCGCTTAGCCTCAGATAAAAATAAACCAGATGCAGGGCCGCAGTGCATGATGAGACCGAAACTGAGAAATCTGCGCCGGTGAATGTCGAAAAGGCCGCCTCAAACTCTTTCGATTTTGGACCATGAACGAGAATATCCCCATCGAGAACTCTTGACACCGCCTCTTTTTCCGCATCGCTGATCATGGGTTTTCCAAAAGGTATCTTTCTCAATCGTTACCCCCTTTAAATATAATCAACCTGAACCGGACGGCCCTTTTTTGCCGCCTTTTCAATCGCAAAACATACGGACATGGTATTGAATACATCTTCTTCCGTAACCTCTGCCTTGGCAGTTCCCAGGACCGAGTCGACGAAACTCAAGATAAGATCCCCCTTGCAAACACCCGGGTAGGCCTTGTTTATCTCTCTTGGTTTTTTGGCGAGATCCCGCGATTCGAATAAAAGTCCCTTATGAAACCCGTTCACAAAGGTCGCCTTCGTCCCATAAATTGACATCGTATGAAAATGAGGGAAGACGCATCCCATATTTGCGGCCACCTTTCCGATAAGCCCGCTTTTAAATTTGAGGATGGCCACTACCATATCGTTATATTTAAACCTGCCTTTAGAGGATATATTATTCCCATATGCGCTCACCTCAATCACTACACCGCCTGTCAACCAGATTAATAGATCCACGACATGAACTCCGCCGCCATAAATGACCGAATAGAAGCCGATTTTCCCGCGCCAACCCTCAGTAATTTTCTCGAGCCGACCGTAGTTATAATCACTCTCAACATAAAAGAGCGTACCAAGGCCCCCTTTCTCTATCGTTTTCTTCAGATACCGGAATCGCGGCGACTTGCGCAGTACCATGTTGGACGAGAGTTTAACTCCAGGGTTCGCCCGCAGAATTGAACGGATATGTCGAGCTTCTTTCTCGTATAGGCACAGAGGTTTCTCGACAAAGACATGCTTATTTTTTGAAAGCGCTTGTACAACTTGTTCATAATGGTAATTATCATATGATGCTATCGATACTATGTCTATATCAGGGTCATTTAGTATATCGTCGGCTGACCGGTGCAGCATAAGATGCGGATATTTTTCTTTTGATGAACGAAGCTTTTCCGCGGAGAGATCGCAGAGGGCAATCACCTCGCACGCGGGATGTCTTTTATATCCGGATATATGTTCTTCGCCGATTCCCAATCCAATAATACCGATCTTCAATCGCTTCATATCTTGACCTTACTAATCTAAAAGGAAAGCATCGCTTTATTATATCGTTCCAATACATCTCGCACGCCATATTCCCAGTGCGGCTTCTCCATGTCTCTAATTATTGCGGCTATGAGTTCCATATTCTGTGGCGTATCTACCGATAGATTTATGGCGCTGTAATCTGCCTCCGCAACAAAATTGAATATCTTGAATCTTTCGCTATTTTTATAGAAGAATTTCGTGACATGTTCGAGATCTTCGGGATCTCGTATCTCTTCATATGCCCTGATGAACGTCCCGCTGTTTAAAATTTCCACGGATTGTCCCGCCGGATATGTGCGCTTAAACACGTTTGTCACTATTTCGACGCGGCCCTGCCGAAATATCTTCATGCCTTTGGATATTAATTCAGGATCAAGTAATGGGCTGTCTCCTGTTATCCGAACGAACCCATCGAATTTATATTTATTTAAAACCTCCCTAAATCTGCCTGCAACATCAAGCAAGGGCCCTCTATGATATGCCACGCCTATCTTTTTACAAAAATCCGTTATCTGAATGTCGCTTTGGTCTCGAGAAGTCGCTACTACTATATCATCTATAGAAGCGCACCGCCCTACTCTCTCCAATAGATATTGGAGCATCGGTTTACCGGCAATGTTATGCAACACCTTGCCCGGGAATCTATTGGAAGTAATGCGCGCCTGTATAATTGCGCCTATCTTCATAGTCCCCTTCGATCGGCCCTGCTATTTTCATTTCTATTCATCTCTGCCACATATCCTTCATAGACATTCTTCAGTCTCTTATATTCGCGTTCCTTCGTCTTTAAAAAATGATACGTTAAAGTTATCTTATCATTCATCCCTTTTTTGGTTAGGATGTACTTTAATTTCTTCGTCTTATCGGAATTGTGGGAAAAATTTACAAATTTGATGAGGCCTTTCTTCGCGAGTTCTTTAAGAAGATAATTGGCCTTGCCGAGGGATATGTTCAGTTTCTGGGAAAGGAGGCGCTGATTAAGATCAGGATTCTCATCCACTTCCCTCATAACGTGGAGGGCTTCTTCGGTAAACAATTCATGTTCATTCATTGAACAATATTCTAATATGTCCTCACTACCTTGTCAATCGAATAATTATTGTGGTGTACGGGACTAAATATTCTGGCAATCAAATTTGATTCGACGGGAATTGGATATGGTTTTTCTTCTCGTCGTATCGTAATAAATATTTTGGGTTGGATTTGTTATAATATTCGCCGAAGAATATCTCTGGAACGGAGAATTGTCTATATTCATATTTCATTTTCATCTCGCCCTTCGGATCTATGTAACCTACCGGAAAGGTATCGTTCCAGGCCGATGGCGCGGCGACGTAGAAGGAAAAATCCGATTCTGCCTTGTTACTTTTTACGAACTGATAGAGTTGGTCTACATATGATCGCACGCCTTTCGCGCCGCGGGCCAGGATTTTAGTTGATTTATATGTCGTATAGCCGTTGATTAATATAAAAAATAATATCCCAATCAGACAAATATTCCACATGGGTCTGTAGTATCTCTTCAAGCCTTCGAAGTCCACCATCAGATACACAAGGATAAGAAGATAAGGCCAAAACATGTAAATGGGGTGATTGCCCCCTCTGATATATGACATGCCGTAGGCGCCCATCCTGTAAAAGCAATTGAATACTAGATGAACTATTATCATGGAGCCCAGCAACAATATAAACATTAAATGCTTCTTTAGCCATTTTCTCGACAGATAAGAACACATTAATAGATAGCATATGGCGGCTATCAGTACGATATATTTTAATGGCGACGGGTTTCCGACCGTTCCTCTGGTAATCCACTCGAAAAATATCAGTGGTAGAAATTTTACTGTCTCAAATATATTCTGAAAACTGAAGACCCTGCCCGCCTCAAAGGCAATCGCCCAATCCATTCTAGCTACCTTCTCTACATAATAAGATAGTGAATAGATTAATGCTGGGATTATCAAAATAAAATAACGTAAAGATGTCAGGCGGACCACTTTCTCTCCATATAAATCGTATGCCATAAGGTATAAGATGAATAGCGCACAAAAAACAGTCCCTGTTTCATAAATATAGCATGCTGGAATCATATATATGAATGTGTACCATATGAGATTATTCCTTTTGTCGCTCTTGTAGGTACAGATATAAAGATTGTATAACGAAAGTAAGACGAGAATTAAATATAATATATAACTGTTAAAATGCGCCCTCACTACCGTATGTATGAACATGCTGTTAATGGAAAATAGAAAAGCCAGCAGATACGCGAATATGGTATCTTTTATACGCATCATTATTTTATACAACATAAACACTACGCACAGATGGAGTATGATACCTGTCATCAGCCATAAGACATATCGTGTGCCAAAAAGATACATCTGCAACCCCATCAGCGACATAGTAAGCGGTCGGTATACCAGCATATCGCCCCTGCCTATTTCATCAGAAACGCGGTTCATTACCAATTCCGGGAAGGACAGGTTTCGCGTCTGTAAGAAATATCGATAATGGTCACCGGGCTGAAAGAAATAAAAAAATGCGGGAGAATAAAGAAAGATGGTCGCTAGTGCTATAATCAATAAAAGAAATGGTTTATTGGTAGAATAGGATCTTACCGCTCTTGTGAAGAAATTCATAAAAACCTCAAAAACTTTAGAGGACGAGGCTTTGAACCAGATTCATAACCCATGCTTCCACAGGAAAGCGAAAGCACATCTTCCTAACCCTCCATTCCGCTACAGGACGCAGAATCTTCGCTATCACAGTAAATATTTTCGAGTGGATAAACATATACTCGGGGTTCATTAGTACCGTATAGTAATAAAGCCATGCAAGGGTTCTCTTCCTTCGCAGCGGCATCCATGGTATGTTGAGGGAAAAATAATTCCCCCATACGAATTTGCTCCAGCCCTCCAAAGATTCCGGAGACTTAAACCCCAACTTCATCGCCCTCTCATATAGGGCCGTTCCTGGGTAGCATATGAAAGGCTTTATGTTTCCTACCAGAATATTCGGGTTCTCCTCTTTTAACCGAAACATCGTATCTATGGTGGCCTTGATATCTTCATCGCGCTCTCCCGGTATGCCGCTTATGAAACTGTAGGTTGGGCGTATCCCAAAATTAGCCAGGCGCTTGTTGGATAAAAAAAGTTCCTCCATCTTAAAATTTTTTTTAATTACTTCGATGATCCGCTGGGAGCCCGATTCTACGCCCGTCAACACTTCTTTGAGTCCGCTTCTTTTTAAGCAGGCAAGGTAATCGTCATCCATTCGAGTCACGTCATGAACGTGTGTCCCGAGAACTGACCATGTAATTCGCGGATCCAACCGGCGGATCCCCTCGGCTATGTCTTTAGCGCGTTTGAGGTGCACGAAAAAATTATCATCCCAGAATTCAACATGGGTTACATTGGGATGATTTTTTAACAAACTCCTGATGTCGGCTAGCACTCGCTCTGCGGAAAAGGCACGCCAAC
>MHFL01000058.1 GCA_001804165.1 Omnitrophica bacterium RIFCSPLOWO2_01_FULL_45_10
GAGATTCCGCGCGAAAGACGAAGGGTTTGACGAGGCGATTTTAATGAACACCAAGGCCTTAATCGCCGAAGGCGCGACAAGCAATATTTTTTTGGTTAAAAGAAATATAATAATTACGCCCCCATTGGAAAGCGGGATCCTTCCCGGCATCACAAGAGAAGTTATCATTGGAATTGCCGGAAGATTAAGGCTGAAGCTACGGGAAAGGTCGGTTTCGTATCGGGAACTGTTGAGTTCAAATGAGGTTTTTCTTACCAATTCGCTCGTCGAGATCCTGCCTGTTGCGAAGGTAGATTCTAAGAGGATCGGTGACGGCTACCCCGGCCCCATCACAAAACTCCTCCACATCTCCTACCAGAAAGAAGTCATTAAAGAGGTTACATAAAATATTTTGTTTCAATTGATATTTTGGCAGATTGACCAGCAGGAGCCCTTTCGGCGGATTTTGCCATCAAGGATTATTAATATAGTAGTAGGGCACACTTCAGTGTGCCCCATGGCAATAACAACGGTAATATATCAAAGTGGTTGTGCGGCCTTGGCAAAATCTATCCCCAGAATTTGCTATGTCAAATTCTGGGATTGCCAACGAATACACTATTCCCGAATTTTACAGAGAAAATTCGGGGATTACGCCTCAAGGGCATCCTGCCGGTATCTGCCTAGAGAAAACAAAATAATTTACTTGATGGGTGGGTAATAAAAAAGTATTGTAAACTTTATACTGCGAATTGGTTGACAATTGGCCTTGCGTAAGGTATATTTGTAGGAAAATAGAAGGAGTGTCGATGGAACGAAAGAAGATAAAAGCGCTTCTTGAATTGCCGCTCGCGGAACTTATCTCAAAGGCCGATGAGGTGCGGCGAAAGACGCTAGGAGCAAAACTGGAACTATGCAATATAATGAACGCGAAGTCCGGAATGTGCCCTGAGGACTGCAGGTTCTGCGCGCAATCATCGCGGCACGCTACAAACATATCGCGCTATCCTTTAAAAAGTAAGAGAGAAATAGTAAAAGCGGCAACCCGCGCGAAGGAGATAGGAGCTCACAGATTCGATATTGTCACGAGCGGCGAGTCGCTTTCGAAAAACGACCTCAACAAAGTCATCGACGCGGTCAAGGAGATAAAAGAAAGAATAGGAATCGCGATGTGCGCCTCATTAGGGAAATTGGATGAAGAAAGTCTTGCCCTACTTAAGAACGCGGGCCTTTCAAGATATCATCATAATATCGAGACCTCGCCGCGTTATTTTCCGAAGATAGTCACTACACACTCGTTTCAGGAAAGGATAGATACCATCAGGGCCGCCAAGAGGGCGGGCCTTGAAGTCTGTTCGGGAGGCATAATAGGGATGGGCGAAGCCTGGGATGACAGGATCGACATGGCTCTAATATTGAAGGAGTTGGACGTTGATTCTGTGCCGCTTAATATTTTGGTCCCGATAAAGGGCACCCCTTTTGAAGATGCTGACCAGATATCTCCTACGGACGCGATAAAGACAATCGCTATATTCAGGATCGTGTTAAAAGATAAACTCATAAAGGTGGCGGCAGGAAGAGAATCCGTATTAAAAGATTTTCAAGGGATGGCCTTCATGGCCGGCGCGAACGGCATGCTCATTGGCGGATATCTCACTATAGAAGGTCGGGATCTTTCAGATGACCGGACCTTGGTCGAGGAGATAAAAAGAACTTGGACCGCATAGACAGATTTTTAGAATTAAGGGCTCGAGGGGGGCTTAGGCGCGAACTGCATCCGATTTCCTACCGTAAGAATGGAAAGATCGTTTTGAAGGGCAAAGAGTATATAGATTTTTCTTCGAACGATTATTTAGGATTGGCGGGTCATCCCCGGCTTGTAGAAGCCGCAAAAGTTGCGCTCGATAGATTTGGAACCGGTTCGTCCGCCTCGCGTCTTTTGTCGGGAGACCTTGAACTCCATCACCGGTTGGAAGATGAAACAAGTCGATTTAAAGGCAAAGAAGCGGCTCTTGTCTTCAATTCGGGTTATCAGGCAAACTTAGGGCTATTCAGCGCCCTTTACGGGAAGGGAGACGTGATATTTTCTGACAGGTTGAATCACGCCAGTATTGTAGACGGGATCCTCTTGTCTCAGGCTGCCGCCTTTCGTTTTCGTCATAACGACGTAAACCATCTGAAGGGGCTTCTTAAAAAAGAGAGAAAAAAGTTCAAAAACGCGTTAATAGTCACAGAGACGATATTCAGCATGGATGGGGATAGGCCGCCGTTGGGTGATCTGGTCGAATTGAAGGCAAGATATGATTGCGCCATCATGGTCGATGAGGCCCATGCCACCGGAATTTACGGCCCAAGAGGCGCCGGCGTAGTTGAAGAAGAGGGGAAGGTATCAGAAGTGGACTTGATAATGGGAACATTCAGTAAGGCCCTTGGAAGTTTCGGCGGCTACCTCGCCGGCCCAACGAAGGTGATAGATTTTTTAATAAATAGGTGCAGAAGTTTCATATATTCTACGGCCCTGCCGCCCGGTATTATAGCGAGCAGTCTGGAGGCCCTCAAACTGGTTAAGGAAGAGCCTCATCGGAGGACGGAACTCTTGGGCCGCGCGCGATATTTTCGGAAAAGATTAAAAGGGATGGGATTCAATGTAAAAGGCGAGTCTCAAATCGTGCCCCTCGTGACAGGAGAGAATAGCAAGACGATAAATTCAGCCGGGACCCTTCAGGAAAAAGGTTGGTGGGTCATGCCCATAAGGCCGCCGACCGTTCCAAAAAATGAGGCGCGTCTCAGATTCTCGCTGTCATTTCACCAGGACTTAAAAACTCTCGAGCGGCTTCTAAACGATATAAAATCCTATGTCAAAATTTAAATTCGTGGACAGAGGATTTAAAAAAACGGCTCTATTGATTCCGGGCTGGGCGACCGATCATAGAGTTTTTGATCGACTAAATATAAAATCTAATTTTTTAATACCCATTGAGTTTTCTATTCGCGGCTTCGAATTTGACTTGAAGGCATTCATGAGAAAGAGCGGGTTGGAAAAGGTATCCATAATTGGTTGGTCGATGGGAGGCCACATCGCGTTAGATTTTTTAAAAAATAATAAAGGGGAGATAGATAACTTAATTCTTGTAAGCGTGAGGAGAAGGTACAAAGGCGAGGTAATAGAAGATATAAAAAAATCTTTAAAAAAGAATAGGCGACCGTTTCTATATAAATTTTATGAGGATTTTTTTTCTAAAAATGAAGCAAGAGAGTACGATTGGTTTAGGAAGAACTTATTAAAAAGTTATTTGAACACGATGCGGCTCGATGGCCTTTTGGAAGGATTAGATTATCTTTCAAGATGCAAAATTCTTCCTGTAGATTCAAAGGGTGTAAAGATAATAGTTGTTAACGGCAGAAACGATAGCATAGTCCCTGCGGAAGAAATCAAAGGATTAAAGAACGATTTCCCGCAAAGCGAATTTTTTCTGATAGAAGGCGCGGGCCACATGCCGTTTTTGAATCCGCAGTTTGAAAAGATATTTGAGAATAATGAGACAAAAGATCGATAAACGCGTAGTAGAAAAAAATTTTTCCAGGTGCGCCAATCTTTACGACGAGTATAGCGAAATTCAATCCTTTGCCGCGGACGAACTTATAAAAGAATTACCAGATCACGACTTTATTCGCATCTTAGAGATAGGCTGCGGAACCGGCACCTATACGCGTCTGTTACGAGAGAGGTTTAATCAAGCGCGCATTAAGGCAGTGGACATATCCGGATCGATGATCGAAGCGGCGCGCCGTAAATTACATGCGGGCGGCATAGATTTCATCACGGCAGATGCCGAAGAAATAGAATTGTTTGAAAAGTTCGATCTCGTAACTTCCAATGCGGCTTTTCAATGGTTCAGCGACGTGGCCGGAACGATTTCGAAATATGAAAACCTGCTCACAGATAACGGCGCCATGTGTTTCTCCACTTTCGGGCCCTTGACTTTTCGGGAGTTAGGTATTGCGCTCGAAAAGGCATTTTGTGTTCAAGGGCCGATATGCGCCAGTAAATTTTTGGAAAAGAAAGAGCTTGAAGCGGTTTTGAAAAGATGCTTCGGAGATATTTTCGTGAGAGAAAGGATAGTAAAAAGAACATACCCGTCCGTAATAGAACTGTTGAGCAGGATAAAGTACACTGGCTCAAGGGGGTGCGGAAATGATGAAAAATTTTTGTGGCTCAAACGTACCGTCAATGAAATAGAAGAGATTTATAGGTCCATGTACGGCCAAATCGAGGCAACATATCAGATATTTTTTTGTAAGGCCCTAAAGTGAACGCCCTCTTTATTACGGGGACCGATACCAGCGTAGGCAAGACCGTAGTCGCAGGCATGACTGCCAGATGTCTCATTGATAAAGGATATAGCGTTGCTACTCAGAAATGGGTAGAGACAGGCGTAAGTCGGGCAGGCCGCGATATCGACACGCGTCTTACGCCCTACAGTTTCAAACGAGCCGCTTCCCCGCATCTTGCGAGCCGGCTCGAAGGAAAGACAATAAGCACAGCAAAGATAAACCGTTCTTTTAAGACCCTGATTCGGAATTTCGATTTCGTCGTCATCGAAGGGACCGGCGGCCTCTTGGTCCCTTTAAATAGAAAGGTACTTTTGATCGATGTCGTTAGAAAATTAGGTTTAAGCGTTCTTGCTGTCGCGGAAAATAAACTGGGCGCGATAAATCATACGCTTTTGACCATAGAGGCATTGCAATCACGGGATATTCCTGTTTTGGGAATAATATTCAATGAGCCGCGCAAAGATATAAAAAGAGATGGATTAGTTTTAAAAGATAACCCTCTGGTAGTCGGGAAGTTCTCCGGCGTTCAGGTTTTGGGAAGCCTGCCGCATGCATCCGATTTGAATTCTTTATATAAATATTTTAAGCCGATAGGGGAAAGAATATGGGCCCGATTGGACAAAGTTGGCTCGGGAAGGATTTAAAATATATCTGGCATCCCTATACGCAGATGAAGGACTGCCGCTTGCTTCCGCCTATCCTGATAGAGCGCGCAAAAGGTTTAAAGATTTATGACGATCTGGGGAATTTTTATTACGATACCATATCGAGTTGGTGGTGCAACGTCCACGGACATAATCATCCAAAGATAGAAGACGCGATAAAAAAGCAGATCGGATTATTAGAGCACGTATTATTTGCCGGATTTACACACAGGCCCGCGATTCAATTAGCTGAAAAGATCATATCTATTACGCCTAAAAATCTGAGTAAGGTATTTTTCTCGGATAACGGTTCTACATCTGTTGAGACCGCGCTCAAGATATCGTTTCAGTATTGGAAGAATACAGGCAAAATTTCGAAAACGAAATTCGTATCGCTGGATCGCGGCTATCACGGAGACACGATCGGCGCCATGGCGGTGAGCGGCGTAAGTTTATTTAACAAGGTATTTAAGGAACTTTTTTTCGAATCATATAAGGCCCCGTCTCCATATTGTTACCGGTGTCCGATGGGCAAGAGTAAAGGAGCGTGTGATTTTGACTGCATAAATCCGCTTGAAGATATTCTGAAGCGCAAACATAAAAAGATGGCGGGTCTCATTTTGGAGCCATTGGTGATGGCTGCCGGCGGCATGATAATATATCCCGGGGAATATCTTATAAAAGCGTCGAAACTCGCCAAGAAATACAACGTTCACTTGATATTGGATGAAGTCGCGACAGGCTTTGGCAGGACGGGCAGAATGTTCGCGTGCGACCATGTGGATATCGAGCCTGACTTCATCTGCCTTTCCAAGGGCCTGACCGGGGGCTCTCTTCCATTGGGAATGACGTTGACAACGGATGATATCTACAACGCATTTTATGCCGATTATGAAAAAAAGAGGACATTCTATCACGGCCATACATATACGGCCAACCCCATTTCCTGTTCCGCCGCGTTGGCGAGTCTGAAGATTTTTGAAGAAGAGGATGTGCTGGGAAGGCTTAGGCGCCTCATCCCGCTTTTTTCTCGAGGATTAGAAAGATTCAGAACGCTTAGAGCGGTAGGCGATGTGAGATATATAGGAATGATAGGCGCGATAGAGTTGGTCAAGAATAAAAAGACGAAAGAAAATTTTGGTTTCAAAGATAGGATAGGTTTAAAGATTTATAAAAGAGGTTTAAAGCGTTCTCTCGTCCTTCGGCCATTAGGCAATGTCATGTATCTTTTCCTGCCCTTATGCGTCAAGAAAAACGAACTCGAGTATATTTTGGATAATACTTATAATATTATCAAATCGATTGACACACATGATATTTTATAGTAACCTTTTTAAAAATGTCCGATAATCTGTTAAAAAATCATATCATCCCCGTTGCGGTCCTTACGCTTCTATCTTTCTACTTATTTTTTTTCCATTCCGGTAATTTGGCCCTGACTGACCCTGATGAGACATTCTATGCCCAAACGGCGAAGGAGATGCTTGCCAAGGGCGAATGGGCAACGCCCTATCTATACGGCAAGCCGCAATTCGAGAAGCCCATTCTTTTCTATTGGCTCTTGGAGTCTTCTTACAAAATCTTCGGTATAAATGAGTTCGCGAGCCGATTTCCCTCCGGCCTCTTGGCGCTTTTAGGCGTAATCGGAATATATTTTTTGGGGTCGATTCTTTTTAATAAACGAGCCGGACTGATATCCGCCCTGATCCTGGCGACGAATGTGGAGTACGTAATCCTTTCAAGGGCATGCGTGACGGATATGGCCCTATTCGTCTTCCTGCTCTTGGGGTTCTTATTTTTCTTTCTCGGATATATGAAAAAGAAGGGCAATTTTTATATTTTCGCGTCCGTCTTTTTCGCGCTCGCCACCCTTACAAAAGGGCCCATCTATATCATCCTAGCCGGCGCGGCGCTAATAATATATCTTTTCATCATCAAAGATTTGGGCGCGATTAAATGGCGCTTTTTTTTAGCGGCCGCAGCTGTCTTTCTTGCCATAGCATTGCCGTGGTATATCCTGATGTATAAATTGCACGGCAAAGATTTCATAGACGTATTTTTCGGATTTCATAACATTACAAGATTTCTGGAATCGGAACACGAAATAGGTTCCGGCCCCTTCTACAACATACCCATTCTGTTCGGAGGGTTCGCTCCATGGAGCGCGTTTTTGCCGATCGCGTTATGGCGCATGTTTAAGAAGGCAATGGCTAAAGAAAGGGCGGCCATATTTGTACTTACATGGTTTTTCGTCATATTCGCGTTCTTTTCATTATCGAGCACTAAATTGGCTACTTATATTTTCCCCTCATTTTTATCGTCAGCGCTGGTTGTGGCTGTATCATGGGACGAATTCCTTAAAGCGGGCGCGCTCAAATCGATTAAGGGGATGAAGGTCTCTTATTATCTCTTGATCTTTTTAATGTTATTTGGAACGATCGGCGGCATCGTATACGCGAAGATTGACTACCCGGTAATTTCATATGGGCTTTCCGTCTCATTCTTATTTTTGCTCTTTGGGTTTCTTCTGTCGTTCATAGCGGCGCTAAATAAAAAATTTATGGCGGCATTTCTATTCATAGTATACGCGCTTCTCTTATTTTTATACCCGTTGGCCCTTCTTGTCCTTCCCGCTATCGAGCCTTATGAGACGTCTAAAGAGATATCCCTAAAACTTTTATCTCTTATGAAGCCCCATGAGCGCCTTGGCTCTGAATCTAACTATCTCGCTGGCCTGGCGTTTTATGCGGAAAAAACACCCATAGATTTCGATAAGCATAACACCCTCATCAAATTTTTGGCCTCTGAGGAAAGAGTATGGTGCGTGTTGAAAGAGAAGAACCATATTCAACTTTACGACCCGGACATAAACCGCGATTACAGATATATGCAGCCCTCTTATATGGTATATTGCATTGGGAAGAGATGCATAGTGACCAACAAGGCGCCGTATGACGGGAAATATATCGTTAAACGAGAAAGGGAAAATGACAGGAAGTGATATTTCTTTTGTCTTTCCCATGTTCAATGAATCTCTGAACATAGAGGAGACCTTACAAAAGACATCGGAACTGGCCCGAGAGATATGCGACTCTTACGAGATTGTCGTGGCAGACGACGCTTCTACCGACGCTAGCGCCGAGATCGTGGGAAGGCTCGCCTCGCGTGACGAGCGCATAAAATTGATTCGTCTTGAGAAAAACACTAAATTCGGCGGCGCGCTAAGAGAAGGGTTGAAGGCCGCGTCAAAGGATATAGTGCTCTATACGGACGCGGATTTTCCGGCTAAAGTTGAAGACGTAAAGAGGGCGCTGACTTTGCTGGACGGCGCGGATGTCGTAACCGCATATAGTTTAGTATTAAAAGATGAGAGCGTCAAGAGGATCATCATGTCGAAGGTTTATAACTTTCTCGTTCAATTCTTATTCGGATTGAATATAAGGGATATAAATTCTGGACTTAAGATATATAAGAGAAAGGCGCTTGAGGGGCTTCGGTTGAGGTCGAAAAGCCCATTTATAGATGTTGAGATATTCGCGGAATTGGCTAAAAGAGATTGCAGGATCCGGGAATACGGCCTTGTATTCGACCTCCGCACGAGAGGCGCGTCCAACATATCGAAACCGAGCATAGTGGCGCAGACATTCTGGGACATGTTGGTTTATAAATTTTCTGGGTGAAATTTTCGAACTATATATGAAATATCTCATAGTGGCCGCGGATGATTTTGGGATGACGAAGAGCATGAATGAGGGCATTGTCAAGGCCTACAAGGAAGGCATAGTAACATCGATTAATTTCATGCCTTCAGGCGAGGCGTTTGAAGACGCTCGTACCTTGGCGATGGAATTGAAATTGAAGGAGATTGGCGGCCACCTTGCCCTGACCGAAACCTCGCCTGTCGCAGAGCCAGATAAAGTCAGTAGTTTAGTGACGAGGGGAAACAGATTTCGCAAAGATTATATATCTTTGATTCTCGACCTATTTTTTAAGCGAATACGCGAAGACGAAATATACATTGAGTTGAAAAGCCAATTGGGCAGACTGAAGGCGCTCGGAATAAAAATAGCATATTTAAGCAGTCACGAACATATCCATATGCGGCCAGACATATTAAAGATATTTGTGGAACTTGCAAAAGAACATGGCATACCATCCATAAGATGCATAAGGAGAGAAAAGATTAGCCCGCCGTATAGTGTGAAAAAAATCTATAGAACGCTTACCGCGGCATATTTTGATAAACGGATGAGAGAAAGTCTCGATACTTTAGCAATTTCGCATGCGGATAATTTTAGGGGATTTTTAGATTCAGGCAGCCTCAACGAAAGTAATCTTATCAATATTTGTAAATCATTAGACGACGGTATTACCGAACTCGTCTGCCATCCGGGATTTTTAGGACCTGAAGTTCTGGATAGATATAGATTCCATATCAATTGTGAATATGAGTTATACGCCCTCACAAGTCCCCGCGTAAAAAAAATCATAAAGGAACAAAATATAAATCTTATAAATTACAGCGAATTCCTTTGACTAAGTTTTGGAAGGGAAATATTAAAGGGAAACCTTTTTTCTAAAAGGTTTCCCTTTAAACAAATTTGGGCGCAAGCCCCGCCAGGGCGTATGGTTTAGCGAGCCGAAGGCCAAAAAACAAGTCCACATTTTTTGGGCCGAGGCCAAATTTGATAGTGGTGGAGGTGGCGAGATTCGAACTCGCGTCCCCAAACATCAGAACAAAGGTCTCTACATGTTTATCCTAATCTTTAATTTCCCCTTTGCGAACTTCAATAGGAGGAATTTCGAAAGGGTATCCTTTTAAAGTTTCATCCCACCGACAAAAGGATATATCGGCGAAACTATCCTGCTATCTTCGCCAATCTGACCCCGCAGGATGAATCAGTTGACGGGTTACCTTATAAAGGTAACGCTACCGGTAGAATGGGATCCGGCACCACTTGCATGGCGCTTAGGAGCTCATTCACCGTTGCTGGAACTTTTACGTTATCAGCATTTGATTTTTGCCAGGTGTTTTATCCTTCGCTTTCGCTCGGGATGGCTTGCGCCAAGAGGCCTCCTAGCAACCTCTACATGCCGCCCTTATCTTGCTTATCTGGGTCGAAGCCTTTCACCCCCTATATTGTTGTCTTCGGATCTCCCGCTCCGTCTCCCTGCGACGGATTGACTCGCGCTTGTCGTAAAGTTTCTTTCCTTTTGCGACGGCTAACTCGACTTTCGCAATGCCATTCTTAAAGTATAGTCTTAATGGAATCAGCGCCAAGTGCTTAAGAGAAAGTTCCGCGATAAGTCTTTTAATTTGATTCTTATGAAGAAGCAGCTTTCTCGGCCTTAAAGGGTCAAGATTCGCCATGTTGCCGAATTCATAAGGCGCGATGTGCATGTTGTAAATAAAAATTTCATTGCCTTCGGCCCTCGCGAAACTATCTTTCAAATTTGCCTGGCCGGTTCTGAGAGATTTTACTTCGGTACCGCTCAATACAAGACCCGCCTCAACGGTCTCGAGTATAGTATAATTGTAATGGGCCTGCCTATTTGTCGCGATTATCTTATCAGCCATTCGCATGAATATTATAGCATTACTTTTACATTGAAATCAAGGCAGATTGACACTACCCTCATTTTAGGGTATACTGAAATGAAAATTTCAGCGGAAGTGGTGAAATTGGCAAACACGTACGGTTCAGGGCCGTATGCTTTCGGGCTTGAGGGTTCAACTCCCTCCTTCCGCACCAAATTTACGAACGCCCTTATATATATGCGGCTTTTTTACTATAATTTTATCATATTCTTTATGGCGGCCATCCTTCTCGCGGGATGCGCGACGCAGGCGCCACATTTCAGGATGGACGTTTTATTGCAGAAGGATATGAGAACATTCGCGAATGTTCATTATCTTCCGATGGAAAAATTGTGCGATGTTTATGAGCTTAATTGTAAATGGGATAAATTTATAAAGACGGCTGTTATACAGAAAGGGCAAAACCGTATAACGTTAAGAGAAGGCAGCGAGTCGGTTCTCATTGATGGACGTTTAAAAAGGATTGAGAAACCGGTCCTTCTTGACAGAGGAGACGTATACCTCCCTGCCTCGTTCGTTAAGAATGAATTAGCCCCGTTATTCGGCCTGGAACTTAAGCGTCCGGCTGAAATAGCCCGAGTCCCGAGCAAAGTTACAATTAAAACTGTAGTCATTGATCCGGGGCACGGGGGGAAGGATCCGGGAGCCATATCTAGGAGGCTTCGGCTCAAAGAGAAAAATATGACCCTTGCTGTGTCGAAGAAATTAAAAGCCATTCTTGAGGATGCGGGCCTCAAAGTGGTCATGACCCGTGACAGAGATGTATTCATACCGCTTCCCAAGAGAGCCGAGATCGCCAATAGAAGCGGGGCGGATATATTCGTAAGCATTCATATAAATTCGTCGAGAACAAAGTCATTGAAGGGATTTGAATGCTATTACCTGTCGGAAGCGATGTCCGATAACGCGAGGGCGCGTGAGGCGGCGGAAAGCGGCGCGATGAAAATAGGCAAAGAGTCCAAGATAGAATATTCCAGCGTTCTCTCGAAGACGTTGTGGGACATGGCGTTTACTGAGAACAGGCAGGAATCCAGCGAACTGTCAAGTCACATATGCGAGTCTATAGAGGATAATCTTCCGATAGGAAACAGAGGCATAAGGCAAGCGAGATTCTACGTGTTAAAGAAGACGAACATCCCGGCAGTCCTGGTTGAGGCGGGATACATAAGTAATAGATTCGAAGAGATGAAATTGAAGGAAGCGTCATTTTTAGATAGAATCGCGAACGCCGTAGGCCAGGGAATATTGAGATACAAAAGGACTTACGAAAGGACAGAAGGGTTCACCAAGATGTTATGAGCGCCTCAAGGCCTATTGGCATATTCGATTCGGGAGTCGGCGGACTTACGGTTGTAAAAAGAATAGAGGAACTACTGCCGCATGAAGAGATAATCTACTTTGGCGATACCGCAAGGGTCCCTTACGGGACAAAGTCGAAGGAGACCGTTACGAGATTTTCTGTGGAGAACGTCGAGTTTCTGATGGGGTTCAATGTGAAGATGATAATAGTCGCATGCAATACCGCGTCGTCACTGAGTTTGGAGTTTTTAAAAAGGTGCTTCAAGGTTCCTTTGATAGGCGTGATAGAGCCGGGCGCGAAAGGCGCGGTGGATTCGACTCGCAATAATAGGATAGGCGTGATAGGCACACGGGCGACCATCTCTTCCGGCGCCTACGAAAAGGCAATAAAAAAATTAAATTCCAACATTTCGCTATACAGCCAAACATGCCCGTTATTCGTCCCATTGGTAGAGGAAGGCTGGCTCGATGAAGACGTGACAGGCGATGTCGCTCGGGTGTATTTAGCACCTCTTAAAAAAAGACAGATAGATACTTTGATTTTGGGATGCACGCATTACCCTCTTCTTTCCTACGCGATAAGAAAGGTAATGGGTAAGAGCATGCTTTTTATTGACTCCGCCAAGGAGGTGGCCAAAGAGGCGAAGGGAATATTGGCTGCATGCGGCCTATTAAATGGGACGAGGCAAAGGCGAAACACCAAATTCTTCGTGAGCGACGAGCCGGATAGTTTTGTAAGCATGGGGAAAAGATTCCTAAAAAGGCGGATAACAGCAAAAAAAATGGGCTAAAGGTGAGATAATGTACGAGATTAAAGTGAAATTGGATTTCAGCGCCGCGCATAATCTTAGAAACTATCGCGGCCGGTGCGAGCGCCTGCATGGGCACAACTGGATAGTGGAGGCGGTATTTTCTTATAAATCATTGGACAAAAGCGGCATGGCCGTGGATTTCAAAATCGCTAAAGGGCTTTTAAGAGAGGTGACGCGGGAGTTGGATCATACATACTTAAATGAACTCAAATTTTTTAATAAGATCAACCCGACGTCCGAGAATATCGCGAGATTCATATATGAGTCTGTGAAACGGAAGATGAAAGCGATTAAATTCGTTACCGTCTGGGAAAACGACACCTCCTCGGCCTCGTATATGGAGGATTGACCTTTGGCGCGTAAGGCAGTAGTATTACTTTCAGGCGGATTGGATTCAGCCGTTGCTTTATATGCGGCGATAGATAAAGGCTACCTATGCCATTGTCTCACCTTCGACTATGGTCAAAGGCATAAGAAGGAGATAGAAATGGCCAGACGGTTAGCGAGGATCACCGGGTCAGGGTTCAAGACTGTTCGATTGCGCTTTCCATGGAAAGGCTCAAGTCTTTTGGACAAACACGCGAGGCTGCCTCTCGATAGAAGCTTGAAAGAGATAAAAAGAGCCGTACCTTCGACCTACGTGCCGGCAAGAAATAGTATATTTTTAAGCATGGCGGTTTCGTTCGCCGAAGCGATATGTTCAGATGCCGTATTTATCGGCGCCCATTTCGAGGATTCGAGCGGCTATCCTGACTGCCGCAAGGAATATCTCGAGACCTTTAGCCGTCTCGTCGAGATCGGCACAAAACGGGGCATAGAGAAAAAGTTGCGTCTTGAATTTCCGCTCATAGATAAGAATAAGACCGAGATCATAAAGTTGGGTTTGAGTCTGGGAGTGCCGTTTCAATTTACCTGGTCCTGTTATAAGGGTAATGAGAGGCCATGTATGAGATGCGATTCGTGCATCTTGAGAGCAAAAGGCTTTCGCGAGGCAGGCATACGCGACCCTCTTTTAGAGGAGTTTTAGATAAAGATGCGTAATACAAGAGCGGAGATATCTGAACTATTTTCTTCCATTCAGGGTGAAGGGATATTTTTAGGCGCAAGACAAATTTTTATCAGATTCAAGCGCTGCAACTTAAATTGCGTATTCTGTGATGAGCCCCGCAACCTGAGGCCTGTGAGTTATACTTCGGCAGAATTACTCGCTGAGGTAAAGTCTCTGGACGCGAGAAAAGGCCCGCACCATTCTGTTTCGCTGACGGGCGGCGAGCCGCTTTTGTATCATGATTTTCTTAAGATATTCCTGCCGCTCCTTAAAAGAGCGGGTTTTAAATCGTATCTTGAGACGAATGGGACATTGCCGGACGAATTGTCGAAGGTAATAGATCTCGTAGATATCATAGCGATGGATTTCAAACTTCCATCATCTACGGGTGAAAGGGCATTCTGGAAGGAGCACCTCAAATTCTTAAGGGTGTCGTCGAAGAAGAATGTCTTCGTTAAAGCGGTGGTAACGCCCGCCACAAAAAATGAAGATATTGAAAAGGCGATCGCGATAATAAAGAAGGTGAATAAAGAAATCTCCTTGATTCTTCAACCTGCCACGCCTGTGAAGCCGGATGAGGCAGATATAGATAAATATCGTCTATTGGAATTGCTCGAGATAGGGACGCGTAAGAATCTCTTGAATGTAAGGGTCATTCCGCAGATTCATAAGATGTTGGGAGTAAAATGAGATTGGGGTCAAGTAGCGTGGGTCAAGGGTCAAGAAGAATAAAAAAATCTTCATACGAAGATTTACAGAATACGATTCAGGGACTAAAGACGCCGGAGATAGAGGCGTGGGAGAATCAATACGCGGATCGAGATTACGTCGTCAGAATAGATATTCCCGAATTTACGTGTATATGTCCTAAGACCGGGTTGCCGGATTTTGCGAACATCGCCATCAAGTATGTGCCGGATAAAGTGTGCGTGGAATTGAAGTCACTCAAACTTTACATCGTCTTTTATCGAAATGTGGGCATATTCAACGAACATGTCATTAATAAGATATTGGATGATTTGGTCAAGGCGGCACATCCGCGTTGGATGGAAATCGTCGGCGAATTTAATGCGCGCGGCGGGATTAAGACGACGGTGAGCGCGGAGTACAAAAAGGGTCAAGAGTCAAGTAGCAAGGGTCGAGGGTGATGAGAGAGATACGCTTTGATACAATAAAGGATGCGGTAAGGGAACTTTGCCTGAAGGCGAACTTCGAGATGAGAAGCGATATCCTGAAGGCGCTAAGGACGAGTTTAAGGAAAGAGACGAACGACCGCGCTAAACGTATTCTCAAATCCATCATAGAGAATGCCAGGATTGCGAAGAAGAAACGGCTCGCGATATGCCAGGATACAGGTATGGTTATAGTTTTTCTAGAGATAGGTCAGGATGTGAGTTTTGTCGGAGGGAGCTTGAAGAAGGCCGTAGATGACGGTGTAAGGGAGGCATATCATAAAGGGTGCCTTAGGAAGTCGGTCGTTGAGGACGCCCTCTTAAGAAATAATACGGCCACGAATACACCCGCTGTGATTTATACCGATATCGTGGAAGGGGGCAGGGTAAATTTAGAGGTTTCGCCGAAGGGTTTCGGCAGCGAAAGCAAGAGCGCTGTGAAGATGCTTAGGCCGACGGCATCCATGGAAGAAATAAAAGGGTTCATATTGGATATCGTAAAATTTGCGGGACCGGACGCATGTCCGCCTTTTATATTAGGAGTGGGTATCGGTGGGACATTCGACACAGTTACTCATTTGGCAAAGAGGGCGCTCTTCAGATCGATAGAACAAAGGAATCCAAAACGGCATATGGCAAACCTGGAGAGGGAGCTCTTTAAAGAGATAAACACGCTTGGACTAGGGCCGATGGGTCTAGGCGGGAGGACAACTGTTCTGGGCGTGAATATTCTGGATGCGCCGACGCACATAGCGGGACTGCCGGTAGCGGTCAATATAAGTTGTCACGCGACAAGGAGCGCGAGTAAAATTATTTAAGTTTAATTCCAATGAAAGAAATCAAACTCAAAACGCCTCTGACAAAAGATGCCGTAACGGATTTGAAAGCCGGCGATGAAATCTATTTAAGCGGTATCATATTCACCGCAAGGGATGCGGCGCATAAAAAGATAGCGGATTTAATAAAGAAGGGCCGGCACGTTCCGCTCAATTTGAAAGACGCTTGTGTCTATTATACGGGCCCCACGCCGGCGATCTCAAGGCGTCCGATAGGCTCGTGCGGACCTACTACAAGTTCGAGGATGGATCCGTTCACGCCCGCGCTTCTTCGCCTAGGCCTAAGAGGAATGATAGGGAAAGGCGATAGGTCGGACGAGGTAAGAAGTGCGATCAAGAAACACCATGCAGTATATTTTTTGGCGACGGGCGGAATAGGAGCGCTTTTATCTACGTATGTTAAGTCCGCCAGGCCCGTACTTTTTAAAGATTTAGGGCCAGAGGCAGTCTATAAGTTAGAGGTTAAAGATTTTCCGTTAATAGTGGGCATAGATTCGAAAGGGCGCAATGTATATGACAAGACGAGATGGAAGAAGGGATAACGAGCTAAGAAAGATAAAGATTACGAAGGATTACATAAAATTCGCGGAAGGTTCTTGTCTGATAGAAATAGGCGATACGAAGGTTATCTCAACCGCGACGGTCGAGCAATCCGTTCCGCCATTCTTAAAAGGTAAAGGAACCGGTTGGGTCACCGCAGAATACGGCATGATACCGCGGTCATGCAAAACGAGGGTTATTAGAGAGGCCTCAAAGGGAAGGTTGGGAGGAAGGACCCAGGAGATACAACGACTCATAGGCAGGTCCATGAGGGCCGTGGTAGACATGAAAAAACTCGGAGAGCGCACTATTATTTTGGACTGCGATGTCGTTCAAGCGGACGGAGGCACAAGGTGCGCGAGCATCACGGGAAGTTTCATAGCGATGGCGCTTAGTTTGGAAAAATTGCGCAAGAAAGGCGTGTTCAATCTCGTTCCTGTTTCCGATTATGTAGCCGCTGTGAGCGTAGGAATGTCGGATAAAAGAGCGATGGTAGATTTAAACTATGACGAAGATTCGAGTGCCGCCGTTGACATGAACATAGTTATGACCGGAGATGGACGATTCATTGAGATTCAAGGGACGGCCGAAAGAGAACCATTTAAAAAAGAAGAAATGAATAAACTTCTTGCATTAGCGAAAGAGGGCATAGAGAAATTAGTCGAGATAGAAAATAAACTCCTAAAAAATATAATTAATCTATGATTAGACAACTTGTTATCGCGTCCAGGAACGAAAAGAAACTGCGTGAATTGAAGAGATATTTAAAAGGCGTAAAGGCGAAGGTCAGCACATTGAAAGATTTTGAGGGGGCGCCGGAAGTAGTGGAAAATGGCGCGACGTTTCTGAAAAATGCCAAAAAGAAAGCGTTAACGGTCTCACGATTCACAAAAGGGCTTGTTCTGGCGGACGATTCAGGGCTTGTGGTGGAGGCGTTACACGGAAGGCCAGGCGTCAGGTCGTCGCGCTTTACGGGCCCGAGAAAGAGCGACGAGGCGAATAATCTAAAACTGCTGAAACTCCTTGAGAATGTGCCTCTTGCGAAGCGGCAGGCAAAATTTGTTTGTGCTGTAGCGATCGCGGATAACGGCAGAATCATTAAATCAATAGAAGAAGACTGCAAAGGGCTCATCGCGTTTTCTCCGAGTGGCCGATATGGGTTCGGATACGACCCGGTATTCATCATCCCAAAATACAATAAGACATTCGGCGAACTTGGGCTTAAGGTGAAAGACAAGATGAGCCATCGTTCAAAGGCGTTAAAAAAGGCCCGGGAGTTTTTGAAGAATTACTTGAACCAGGTTCATGCACGTGATATTCCATGTGTGAACCTGGTTCAAAAATCGTCAGAACCTGATACAAGGTATCACTCTTTCATGATATAATTCGGGGCGTAGCGCAGTTGGCTAGCGCGCTTGGTTTGGGACCAAGAGGTCCTCGGTTCAAATCCGAGCGCCCCGACCATCCTGCTTCGCTCAATCGTTTTCACGATTGAGCTTCGCAGGAATAGGTTCTACGAAGCGCTACCATTGTAAGCGAATTGATGCGCGAAGTAGACCCGACCAAAGTAGTTCTTATTTGGTAGTTTGAAGATGATCGCGCCCGTAGCTCAGTTGGATAGAGCATTTGCCTTCTAAGCAAAGGGCCGCCCGTTCGAATCGGGCCGGGCGCGCCAACCTTAATTTTGTATTACGTGTTGTAATATCATCATGAGCAAGGTCTATTTCGTACCTGTCAAAGATGCCGATCGTATAGAGGACGTCAGGCGGAAGGTCACAGCGTTGCTCGATGAAAGTAAGATACTCGATTTCATACGAAACGACGATGACGTAGCCGTGAAGATACATTTTGGCGAAGAAAGGAACACCGGCCATGTCAGGCCGGAATATGCCGGCGTTATATGTAAAAAGATTTTGGCAAAAAAGGCGAGACCCTTCTTAACCGACACGAATACCCTTTATCGAGGGAAGCGAACGAATGTACCAGATCATCTTAAGATCGCGCATGAACACGGCTTTACCAAAAATACATGCGGTGCGGAAGTAATAATACCGGATGATGATTTGAAAGCGAATGTGATTGATGTCGCGATAAACGGAACCTTCATTAAGAAGGCCAAAATAGCGGCTCTTTTTTTGCAGGCCGACGCCCTCGTGGGCATAGCACATTTTAAAGGACATCTCATGACGGGTTTTGGAGGGGCGCTCAAGAATATAGGGATGGGATGCGCCACAAGGGAAGGAAAACTTATGCAGCATTCGGAGATCGCGCCTGTTATTGAGGTCGAAAAATGCGATGCCTGTATGACATGCGCTAAGAGGTGCCCCACAGATGCCATATCTCTGAAGGGCCACAGAGTTTACATAGATTCTTCCAAATGCATCGGCTGCGCAAGCTGCATAGCGGCATGCGTACATGAGGCGATCGATGTAGATTGGGAAGCGGGCGGAAGCATGGTTCAGGAAAAGATGATAGAATATGCGTCAGCCGTATTAAGGAGTAAAAAGAACAAATGCGCATTCATCAATTTTGCGATAAAGATAACAAAGGAATGCGATTGCCTCGCGAAAGACGATCCGCGCATTGCGCCCGATATTGGCATATTCGCCTCTACGGACCCTGTGAGCATAGATAAAGCATGTTTCGATTCCGTCTTGGATGCATGTGGCAAGGATATTTTCAAGTTAGCGCATCCTTCAAGGGATGGGGGAAAACAAGTGCGATATGCCGCCGAACTCGGCCTGGGTGAACTCAAATACGAATTAGCGCAGGTCATGACATAGAATATCCTTGATGAGCGTATTCATTAACTATATAATAAAATCACATTAATAATAACGATTTCTTCACAAATTTGGTGGATGTAGCTCAGCCTGGCCAGAGCGCTTGACTGTGGCTCAAGACGTCGGGGGTTCAAATCCCCTCATCCACCCCAATTTCTCAGTCCTCTGATTTGAGAGGATTTTATAAGGGTAACTATAAGTAAATGAAAGGCTTGCATATGCAAGCCTTCGGTTCGAGCAGATTTTTTTGATGTAATCGGCCTTCTCTTCGGCGCTTCCGGCCGATGCGACGTAACTGGCTTGGTGAGCAAGAGTTAGAAAATCCCGCATCGGTTCCAACCATTTTCCGTCAGTCCCTTTTTTTTGCGACCAACTAAAACGTTCGGGCTCCGGGGCCAAAAAGTGTGGAATTGCTTTTTGCCCCTTCGCCCTGCCACAAGTCAATAGACAGCAGGACTAGCATCCGAACGTTTTTAAAAGGAAACCTTTTTAAAAAAGGTTTCCTTTTAATGTTTTCCTTCCAAAATAATTATGAAAGCCTATGGCCTATACTATTAGTCATAGGCTTTTTATCTGGCGGGGCTGTATACGGAGAGGGCAGCCCCTCGTTGAATTTGACTGCCCGTCCCGAGAGGATTTGAACTTCACTAGTCCCTTATTTGTCTCCTATGAATACAAGACAGAACCGCGATGTATATCTATAAGCAAGGTATTGTGTTATAATATATAAAAAAGTGTCGTATTTAAAAGTATGTGTGCTTAGGAGTAGTTCCAGCGGTAATTGTGCCGCTATCTGGACGGCGAGATCCGGTATTTTGATTGATTGTGCGGGCATTGACTTAAAGGAAATTGAAAAAGACTTAAGAGACATTGAACTAGATCCATCCCAGATCAACGGCATTGTCATAACGCATGGGCATGAAGATCATATCTGTAAAGATACTTTCAAAATAGCGAGTCGCTACGGGATACCGATCTATATACACCATGATACATATCAAGTCATTAAGGAACGATATTGGGTCAAAAATCATCAAGTTAAAATAATGCATCATACGGAGAAGCCATTTATAATAAATGATATAAAGATTATGCCCTTTAAAACGTTCCATAGCGGCGGCTATGTAGGTAAACCGTTCGGTTTGCGCATAGAATATAAACATAAGGGCTCGCGCCACAAGGTAGGTCTTTTAACGGATACGAGTAAGGTAACCGATAGCATGGTCAGGATGCTGTATGATTGCAAGTGCCTGATAATTGAATGTAATCATGATAGAGAGTTAGCTCAGGTTCGATCGCCAAATCAGTCGACCTGGAGAGAACACCTTAACAATGAGGCTGCTACTGAAGCGCTGATAAAGATCAAGAATGGATCTACCGATAGTTTAGCTCTAAAGCACGTCTTTTTGGCGCATATTAGCGAAAGACATAATAAGCCCAGGACTCTTATCAACCGGATATCAAATGGTATTCGTAAAGAGAATATTACGGGTTGTGATCTAATGTTAACCTACCGCGAAAAAAGGACCCAAGTAAAAAAAATACTATGAAACTCTATGCCGATCAAACAATAACAAGAGACCCTCTCCCAACACATCTTGACATAAATGATGAGTTCAAGTCAGCATTTGATCTTATGGAGAATACCAAGGAATGCCTTTTTATCACAGGTAAGGCGGGTACTGGAAAATCTACCCTTCTAAAATATTTCAAGGCCAATACGGGTAAAAAGATAATCGTGTTAGCCCCGACAGGTGTCGCGGCAATCAATGTAGGCGGCCAGACTATCCATTCCTTCTTTAGATTACCTCCAAAGATCATTCAAAAGGATACCATAAAGCGCCTTAAGGACAAGAGCTTGGTCGAGAATCTCGATATGGTAATAATAGACGAGGTATCGATGGTCCGATCGGACCTTATGGATGGAATCGACTATGCATTGCGTCTCAACCGCGGTAAGATGAAGATGCCGTTTGGCGGAGTCCAAATGGTATTTTTTGGAGATCTTTTTCAGCTATCTCCTGTGGTCGAAAATGAAGTAAAGGAGCTCTTGGAAGAGCGATATTCAAGTCCTTATTTTTTCAGCGCTAAAGTGTTTAACGATTGCAATATCAGGTCCATCGAGTTGTCGACTATATATAGACAAAAAGATAGTTTGTTCATGGAGCTCTTAAATAGGGTCAGGAATAAAGAGTATACTAAAGAGGACCTGGATACATTAAATAAGAGAGTCCAAAAAGATACCCTGGTTTCTAAGAAAGACGCAACGGTGATCCTGACAACGACGAACAGCTTGGCAAACACAATAAATAAGGCGCGCTTATCAAAACTTCCCGGTAAAGAGATAACATTTGAGGCTGTGGCAACCGGGAAATTTGAAGAGGTGGCATATCCGTGCCCCACATCTTTAAAACTCAAAAAAGGCGCGCAGGTAATACTGATAAAAAATGACCCTGCCAAACAATGGGTGAATGGCACGCTTGCAAAAGTCGTCACCCTGTCAAACGATTCGATAGTCGTAGATATCAACGGGCGCACATGCGATGTTCCTATTGTCAAGTGGCAGAAGATTGAATATAGTTACAACGAGGATGAAGACAAGATAGAAGACGAGGTCGTGGGAGCTTTTGCGCAATATCCCATAAAGCTTGCCTGGGCAATAACTATTCATAAGAGCCAGGGCCAGACTTTCGATAAGGTCATAATCGACCTGGGGAACGGTGCATTTACTCACGGCCAGTTATATGTCGCATTAAGTAGGTGCACCTGTCTAGACGGCATAAGGCT
>MHFL01000059.1:0-19495 GCA_001804165.1 Omnitrophica bacterium RIFCSPLOWO2_01_FULL_45_10
TCACTCACTTCGTTCGTTCGCAATGACGAAGAAATAGACTTTTTCAGCAATGAAATAGACTTGACAAATAAAGAGTAAATTGATATAATTCGTGATAAATTTCACAAACCGTTGATGATGACAGCTATAATTCTTGCGGGCGGAAAATCCAGCAGAATGGGCAGGGATAAGGCCTTCATGAAAATAGGCAGGACCAATTTGATAAAAAGGGAATTAGAAATTTTGAGGAAAATATTTAAGGAAATTCTCATCGTGGCCAATAAACCTAAAAAATATAGATTCTCACGAAACGTGAAGGTAATGAAAGATATAATTCCAAATTTAGGCCCTTTGGGCGGCTTATATTCCGGTCTGAAAGCCTCGGATACGAAATATAATTTTGTTGCCGGATGTGATATGCCGTTTTTAAACCCTGACCTAATAAGGTATATGATGAAGAGCAAAAAGAATTACGATGTTGTAGTACCTAAGGCTAACGGAAGGATGCATCCCCTTTTTGGGATCTATAGCAAGAAGTGCATACCCGCGATCGAAGAGAATTTAAAGGAGGGGCGTCGCAATGTATCGAGTATATTTCCAAAGATGAGGACAAAAGTGGTCTCAGGGAAAGATATTGTTCCTCTTGATAATAAAATGTATTCCCTGATGAATATCAATACTCCAGACGATTTGAAAGTCGCGAAAAGAATAGAAAGGAGACAGATGCATGGCAGAAGTGCAAACCGAACTGAAACTTGACGCGTACTCTCCAAAAGAGATAGCATCGCGCGTGGAAACGGTAGGTGTAGGCAAAGCAAATTTGAATTTTTTGGCAAAATTTACATTGGCCATGCTGGCAGGCGTCTTTATCGCGTTCGGGGCAATCTTATTCACGCTCGTCATTCATGACTCCAAGTTAAGTTTCGGCCTGACTCAATTGATTGGCGGCCTGTCATTTTGTTTAGGACTGATACTCGTAGTCGTGGCCGGCGCGGAACTCTTCACTGGCAATAACTTGCTAGTCATGGCATACGTTTCGAAGAAGATAACCTTGCGTCAATTATCAGAGAATTGGACAATAGTCTATATTGGAAATTTTATTGGCGCCCTGTCAATGGCATTATGGATATACATGAGTAAAGGATGGGCGGCAAACAGTAATCTAGTGGGCGCGAAGGCGCTTCTGATAGCGAACGCTAAAGTTGGGCTTCCTTTTTTGGTCGCCTTCTCGCGAGGAGTCTTATGCAATGCCTTGGTATGTTTAGCGGTTTGGTTGTGCATGAGCGGCCGCAGTACCACTGATAAAATATTGTCGATACTCTTTCCCATAACGGCATTCGTCGCGCTCGGTCTCGAGCACAGCGTGGCGAATATGTATTTTATTCCTATGGGATTATTGTTGAAAAATAATCCAGGTGTCTTGGAGGCAACGGCTATCGCGACAGGCAAGGTGAATGATTTCTCAGGTCTCACAACCCAGGCTTTCATAGTCAAGAATCTTTTTCCCGTCACTTTGGGAAATATCGTAGGCGGAGGATTACTGGTAGGTCTTGTATATTGGTTTGTTTACCTTCGGACCAAAAGCCGTTAAACAAGTAAAAGAGACTAATCATGATGAAAAAGGTTTTGACAACATGTCCCTATTGCGGGGTCGGATGCAATTTCTACCTTGATGTGCGGGATGAAAGGATAGTCGGTGTCATCCCGGCGAAGTCGAACCCTGTCTCGAAAGGATATCTCTGCGTAAAGGGTTGGCACGCCCATGAGCCGGTTCAACATCCCGATCGATTAAAAAAACCGCTCCTCAAAGAAAATGGCAGATTCAAGGAGGTTTCCTGGGATACGGCCCTCGATTATGTTGCCAAGCGCCTTAAGGGGATCAAAGATAAATACGGGCCGGATTCCTTAGCGGTATGCGCCTCCGCGCGCTGCACGAACGAAGAAAATTACCTAATGATGAAATTCGCGCGCGCGGTTTTAGGCACTAATAACGTTGACCACTGCGCGAGGACCTGCCACGCCGCGACCGTTTCAGGATTGAACCAGTCTTTCGGATCAGGGGCGAGCACGAACTCATATGATGAACTGCCGTATATGGACTGCATATTGATTATCGGATCGAACCCGACTGAGGCGCATCCGATAGTAGGATGGCGCGTCAGGACAGCGATAGATAACGGCGCTAAAGTCATAGTTTGCGACCCTCGCCGGATATTGCCCGCTGAAAGCGCTGAACTTTACATACAGCAGTATCCCGGCACCGACATCGCCCTTATAAACGCCATGATAAATTTTATCCTTAAAGAGAATCTTCATGATAAGGAGTTCATAGAGAAGAGGACAGAAGGCTTTGACGAGCTGCGCCAGGCAGTTTCGGATTATACGCCCGAATCAGCCGCTGAAATAACAGGTGTCGAGCCGGAGGCTATTAAGAAAGCGGCTCGAATTTACGCTTCAAGCAAAAAGGCCTGTATAATGTATTCTCTCGGCATGACGGAGCATACTGTTGGGACAAATAATATCATCTCAATGGCTAATCTTGCAATGGTCACGGGCCATGTCGGCAAGGAATTTTCAGGGCTCTATCCGATGAGGGGCCAGAATAACGTCCAGGGCGCCTGCGATATGGGGGCCCTGCCCAATGTCTTCTCCGGCTATCAGAGCGTTACGGATGGCGAGGTTCGTAAGAAATTCGAATCCGCATGGGGAGTTAAACTGCCGGAAGCCGCAGGCCTTACCTTAACCGATATGATGTTTAAGGCCATCGAAGGCAAATTGAAATGTTTCTACATAATAGGCGAGGACCAGGTGCGAACCGATCCCGATACGCACATGATAGAGCGGGCCCTGAAAAGTTTGGAGTTCCTCGTGGTCCATGAGATATTCCTGACCGAGACGGCAAAGTTAGCGGACGTTGTCCTTCCGGGCGCGTCATATGCCGAGAAGGAAGGAACCTTCACTTGCGCCGAGCGCCGGTTCCAGAGGGTGAGAAGGGCGATAGAGCCGATTTCAGGCAAGACAGACGGCGATATAATCATTGAGGTCTCAAAACGATTAGGATACGAGATGGAGTCCGAACCAAGTAAGATATGTGACGAGATGGCGTCTTTAAGCCCCATTTATAGCGGCGTAAGTTTTGAAAGAATAGAAGAGAGTGGTTTGCAATGGCCCGTTCCCGCGAAGGACCATCCGGGAACGCCTGTAGTTCATCTCGGCCAATTCAGGAGGGGCCTCGGTAAATTTATCCCCGTCACACACAAACCGCCGGCTGAGGTTCCGGATAGAGAGTACCCGTTCATCCTGAGTACGGGGAGACTGTTGTTCCATTATAACACGGGTACGATGACGACCAGGGTGTCTAACCTATTACGAGAATTCCCGCGCAACTTTGTCGAGATAAACCCTGACGACGCGAAGGCAATAGGCATCAGATCCAACGCGAAGGTTAAAGTAGTGACACGGCGAGGCGAGTTGGTGGTGTCAGCGCAAGTGACCGACAAGGTGAAGAGGCGCGTTATATGGATGCCGTTTCATTATTCCAATGAACCCACCAATGTGCTGACGAACAGCGCGTTTGACCCGGTTTGCAGGACGGGTGAATATAAGGCATGCGCCGCGAAAATTGAGAAGATATAAAGGTAAAGAATGAATAAATTATTCATAACGCATGAAGATCTAAAGACCTTCGTTGAGGCCTTAAAGAAAACCTGCGACGAGTTCATAGGCCCAAGTCGGCAGCATCTAAACGATATCGCGTTTGGCGATGTGAAAAATGACGGGGAAATTTTACTTAATTATGACGGCAATACGATCCTTTCACCGCGGACATTTCTGCTCCCGCAAACCGAGACGCTATTTGAAATAAAGGGTTCAATTGGCGGAAAGGTTTCTTCCATTGAAGATAAGAAATCACGGATATTTTACGGCGTTCGTCCCTGCGACACTCTGGCTCTCTCGCTCATGCGCCGATTCTTTCTCGAAGGCATTGTGGATAGGCCCTATCAGGATAAGATGGAAAATGCCACATTTATAACTCTTGCCTGCGCCAAGCCCTGCTCTGAAAGGTCATTTTGCCGCGAGATCGGCTCAGGCCCAGTCGCAAAAAAAGGATTTGATATACAACTCGTCGCGATAAATAGAGGATATCTCGTAGAGAGCGGGTCAAAGAAAGGGGGCGCGATACTACGAAAATATAAGAAATTATTTATTGTATCAACGCCCTCTGATATTAAGGAATCAAAACGGATTTTGAAGGATTTTGCGAAAGAGGCCAAGCCTATAAATTATAAGAGATTGGCCGGTATAATGAGAGATGATTTGGTTAAAGAATCTGTATGGGACGATATAGGGCTTCGGTGCGTAATCTGCTCGGGATGCATCACTGTCTGCCCCACGTGCAGTTGCTTCAGCGTCACGGATAGAATGAATGGCACAAGCGGCGTCAGGGTGAGATATTGCGACGGCTGCCCGTATGCGGGATTCACCAGGATGGCGGGCGGGGCCATGCCTAAGCCGGACCACAAGGATCATATCCGCAGGTTCTTCGAGCACAAACTGAATGTAGATGTGGAGCGCTATGGGGTCCCAAGCTGTGTTGGCTGCGGCCGGTGCATCGAGACCTGTCCCGGCAACATAAGCATACGGAAATTCATCGACGACGCCATGGCAAGCGTAAAAAAATAATGGGCTCTAAAATGACCGCCAAGAAGACTATGGATGAATATTTACCGAAGAACGCTGTAATTGAAGAAATACTTCAGGAGACGGCTGACTCGAAGACTTTAACCCTGCGGCCCATCGATAAAGGCTCAACTATACTAAAATACAGGCCGGGCCAGTTCATGATGGTCTCTCTACCGGGCTATGGCGAGGCGCCGTTCACTTTCGCCTCTCTCGCGAGCCGCGATGGAAGATTTCAAATTTCGGTTAGAAAAGTCGGGTCCTTTACCAATGCCCTTCATGCCCTTAAGGAGCGCGATATTGTAGGCCTACGCGGCCCGTACGGCAATACGTTTCCACTCTCCAAAATAGAGAATAAAAATATACTTTTCATAGCCGGCGGCTGCGGGATAGCGCCGCTTCGCCCGCTAATTCAGCATGTATTTAAAAATAGAAAGGAACACGGCAGGATAGAGATAATCTACGGGTGCCGCGCCCCCCGAGACATATTCTATAAAAATGAAATAGAATCCTGGCGGAATAATCCGGATACGGCGGTCCATCTAACTGTCGATGAACCCGATCAATCATGGGACGGAACATGCGGAGTCGTATGCGTCTTGTTGCCTAAAATTAAGTTGGTTCCGAAGAACGCCTTTGTATTCTTATGCGGCCCCGGGATCATGATAAAATTGGCCATACAGGATATATTGAAATTGGGCTTCAAAGAGGGCAATATCTACGCGTCGCTTGAACGCCATATGAAATGCGGCGTCGGTAAATGCGGCCATTGTTATGTAAAAGGTAAATACGTGTGCACGGACGGCCCGAATTTCTCCTATAGCGAGATGAAAAAAATGGGGATCGATTCATAAGATGAAATCGCGCCTCATAAAATATTCCGGATCAAAAGTAATCACAGTTTCAGGTTCCGCAAGCGGCGCGGGTAAGACATCTACGGTAGAGAGATTGCTTGACATGTTGAAGGGGTGGTCCTGTCTTAAAGTCACCGTCCTGCACGACGGTCAATGCCCAACAAAAAGAAATTGCGGCGCATGCGCCGCCTTTGATTCGGACTTCCGGATTGTCAGCGAAAAAAGTGTAATCGAAGAAAAAGGTAAGGACACGAATCGGTTTAAAAAGAAGGGCGCGAAAAAGGTTTTGTGGCTCAAGGCAAAACCAAAAGGTTTAGAACAAGGCCTGAGAAAGGCCCTGTCCATGTTTAAAGGGGCGAAAGGCATAATAATAGAGGGAACGAGCGTAATTAAATATATAAAACCTGACTTCTCGATCTTTGTATTGAGGAAGGGATCTAACCTGAAACCCTCCGCGAAAGAGATATTGAACAAGGTAGATCTAATCCTCAATTCCCCATTCACGCAATAAAAAATTCCAAATCCCGGCCCACGCAGGCGCAACAGGGTTCGTGCTTGATTTCCACGAATAAAATGATATAATAAATTCCATGATCTTTCATATAATGCCAATGGGAGGTATTAATGATGGAAAGGCAAAAATTTACTATCACGGGCTTTTACGATAAAAAGCGAGACGGTAAGAAAATCACCATGCTCACCGCCTATGATTACCCGATGGCGCGCCTTGTTGATGAGGCGGGCATAGATTCGATACTGGTCGGGGATTCTTTGGGTATGGTGGTGCTTGGCTATGAATCTACGGTTCCTGTTACGATGGATGAAATGATCCATCACTCCAAGGCGGTCAGGCGCGCGACAAGATACGCGTTTCTAATAGGCGATATGCCGTTTATGTCATATCAGGTCTCGAAAGAGGAGGCGGTCAGAAACGCGGGCAGGTTTATGAAAGAAGCCGGGTGCGATGCGGTGAAATTAGAGGGCGGATATGAAGTATTAGAAGTTACGAAGGCAATACTTAATGCCGGAATACCAGTATTGGGGCATCTTGGCCTGACGCCTCAGACTATATCGAAATTGGGCGGATATAGGATACAGGGTAAATCCGCGGAAGCCGCGAAGAAGATACTTGATCAGGCGCTGGAATTGGAGAAGGCGGGATGTTTTTCAATAGTTTTGGAATGCGTTCCTGATTCGGTCGCAAAACTCATAACGGAGAAGTTGAGGATACCGACGATAGGCATCGGCGCCGGAGTCAATTGTGACGGCCAGGTTCTCGTCACGAACGATATGGTAGGCCTATTTGACAGATTCGTCCCGAAGTTCGTAAAACAATATGTTAAACTTTCAACCTCTATCTCGCAGGGCATAAAGAATTTCAAGGAAGAGGTAGAGACATCGAAATTCCCGGATGAGAAACATTCTTTCGCGATAAAAGAGGACGAATTGGAAAAACTGAGGAAGAAATGAGGATAACGGTAGTCGGCCCGGGCGCCATGGGTTGTCTGATAGCCGGGTTTTTGAAACTCAGGACAAAAGAAGATATATGGCTCTTTGACAAATCCGCTGAGAGAGCAAAGCATATAAATGATAACGGAATTAAGATAGAAGGCATCAGCGGCTCAAATTCCGTTAAAGTGAACGCAACCGGCGACGCCAAGGAGATAGGATCAAGCGATCTCGTCATCATATGCGTCAAGAGTTACTCTACGGAAGATGCGTGCAAGGATATCAAAGAGTTGGTGCGAGAGGACACATATGTCCTGACGCTTCAGAACGGCATAGGGAACGTTCAGGTGTTGAATGACCACTTCGGCTCTGACAGGGTAGTGGCGGGCATAACGAATCACGGCGCGACTCTGACCGGAGAGGGGCGAGTGAGACACGCCGGGAGAGGGGATACAGTAATAGGAAAATCGGGCGGCAGGGCCCTTAGCCCCATTCGCAACATAGCGAGCATCCTGACGAAAGCCGGATTCGAGACGAAGGTCTCTAAGGATATTGATGCGGTCATATGGAGTAAAGTTATAATAAATGTAGGAATAAACGCGCTCACAGCCATAACCCGCCTCAATAATGGCCGCATTATAGAATATGAGGAATGTCGCGGACTCATGAGAGGCGCGGTTCAGGAAGCGGTCAGGATAGTTAAACGCAAGCGCATAAAATTGGCCTTCGACGATCCCATTCAGAAAGTAGAGTCTGTTTGTAAAGCGACGGCTACTAATGTATCGAGCATGCTTCAGGATGTATTAAATAAAAAACGAACGGAGATAGATTTTATAAACGGCGCTATTGTCAGGCAAGGCAAGGCCCTCGGCATACCAACGCCCGTAAATGAGGTCCTTACCGGCCTCGTGAAGACGATAGAGTCAAGTTATGATAAAAACGTTTAATAAGAGGCCCGGATGCTTATAATCGGTGAACGAATAAATTCGGCTAGGCCCAAGATTCGAGACGCGATTAAGAATAGAAATGCCTCATTTATTTTGAAAGAGGCGCGTCAACAGATTAGGGCAGGCGCCTCATTTCTTGATGTGAATTGCGCCCAGACTCAAGGCGATGAACTGCTTGATGTGGACTGGGTCATAAGCGTCATCCAGAGCGAGATAAGCAACGCGAGTATCTGCATTGACAGCCCGAACTACATGGCGATCGAGAGGGCGCTCAAAACCTATAAGGGAAATGGCGATCTTCTGATAAATTCGATAACGGGTGAAACGGCCATGATAGATAAGTTAATTCCTCTTGCGGTCAAATATAACGCGAAGGTAGTGGCGCTTACAATGGATGAGCATGGAATGCCCGGGACTTCGGCCGCTCGTTTAGAAATCGCCAGGAAAATTCTTGAAAAATCGAAAAATTACGGATTAAATACAGGGAATCTTTTTTTCGACCCTCTTATAAGGCCCATTGCGACAGAGCCGGAGCAGGCAAAGGAATTTTTAAACTCCCTAACACTGCTCAAAAGTCTTGAAAATGTCAGGACCGTTTGCGGCCTTTCCAACATATCTTTCGGCCTCCCGGCGAGAAGCCTGATCAATTCCGTATTCCTTTCCATGGCTATTTACGCCGGTCTCGACGCGGCGATACTCGACCCGCTGGATGAGAAAGTATCCGCGACTCTTTCGGCAGCGCGCGCCTTGTTGGGCCAGGACGATTACTCTTCAAACTACATTAAGGCATTTAGAGCGCGTCAGTTCAATCTCAAGTAAATTAAAGTTTTGGATTAAAATATGGCCAAGAAGATCTTCATAGCGGCTACGATGCAGAATGACGGAAAGACAACCGTCTCCCTGGGTTTAATATCCGTGCTCAAAAAACATTTCAATAAGATCGGCTTCATAAAGCCGATCGGGCAGAGATATCTAATTGAGCAGGGTTACAAAGTTGACGAAGATTCTGTGCTGATCGAGGAGGTTTTTGGCATAAAATGTAACATAAAGGATATGTCGCCTGTCGCCATAGAGAAAGGTTTCACCGAGCGTTATATACAAAAGGGCCCGGAGGAAGATTATTCCAAACTTATCAAGGATTCATTTGAACGCGTGGCTAAAAATAATGACCTCGTTATCATCGAAGGCACGGGCCACGCCGGCGTAGGAAGCGTCTTCGATCTGTCAAACGCGGCGGTCGCCAAGCTTCTAGGGGCCAATGTCATCCTGATCTCTTCCGGCGGCATAGGAAGACCGATTGACGAGGTGATGCTCAATAAGCCGCTCTTCGACAAGGAAGGCGTCAAGATCGCGGGGATAATCGTTAATAAGGTCCTGCCGGAAAAATACGATAAAGTGGCGCGCCTGGTCAGGATGGGGCTTGAAAAGAAAGGTTTGAGCGTTTTAGGCGTTTTGCCTTATCAGAAGATATTGGACATGCCAACGGTTCGCGATATCAAGGAAGAACTTAATCTGGAGCTTCTCCTTGGAGGAGAAAATCTGGATTTGGCCGTCGAAAAGATTTTGGTAGGCGCGATGAACGTGAAAGAGGCGATCAAGTTCATTCAAAACAATTCACTGATGATAATACCGGGCGATAGGGACGACATGATACGCGCGATTTCGGAAATTCATACCTCGAAGTTGAAAAGATGCTGCAGGATATCGGGAATGGTCCTAAGCGGCGGTCTCATACCCGTTGGAAGGACGCGCAGAATTTTGGAAAAGTCAAAGATACCCGTTCTTATTTCTGAGGATGATACCTATTCGGTGGCGTCGGCCGTTCACCATATATTGGTGAAATTAAAACCTCAGGATACAGCGAAGATCAAGATCATAGTGGACATAGTCGAAAAGAACATCGACATTGACAATGTCCTTGCCAGTCTGACATGAAGTTTTCTCAAACATTAGCAATCCTTATAGCTTCAGCCCTCCTGTTTTTTTCAGTACGATTCTTAAGTAATTCAGACGGGACCGGGAGAGTAATCGATTCGACTAAATTGTTGATGGGAAGTTTTGTCCAGATAAAAGTCCCGATATATGGCCGCGTAGATGAAAGATCCGGTAAAAAAGCGATTGATAAGGCATTCGAAGAGATAGCCAGGTTAGAAGCGCTATTCAGCGCGTTTAAGGAGGAGAGCGAACTCTCGAAGATAAATAGGATGAATGCGAACGAAACCTTTAAACCCAGCGCCGAAGTCTTCGATTTGATAGAAAGGGCCATAGAATATAATGAAAAAACAAAGGGCGCGTTCGATATCACCGTTAAACCATTAGTTGACCTCTGGGCGCGAAGCAAAAATGAGAAAAAACTGCCGAGCCATGCCGACATAAAGAAAGAACTGACAAGAATCGGGACGCGGTATATCATTTTGGATAAATTGAACAAGAGCGTATCTTTCAATAGAGAAGGAGTGAAGATTGATTTGGGGGGCGCGGCGCAGGGCTACGCGACTGATAGAGCGATTAAAGTCTTGAAAGAAAACGGCATAGAGAATGCGCTTGTGAATTTAGGCGGTGACATGTATTGCATGGGCAGAAAGTCCAAGGACGAGCCATGGAACGTCGGTATTCAGCACCCGAGAAACAAAAATAAGTTATTTTTTGAGGTTAGATTAGAGGACAAGGCCATCAATACGTCGGGCGATTACGAGAAATATTTTATATTGAACGGCACCAGATACTCTCACATAATAGATCCCCGCACCGGCTATCCGGTAGGCGGTAATGTGGTGAGCGCGACTATCATAGACGATGACTCTACGAGAGCGGATATGCTGGCCACGGCCTTATGCGTTCTCGGCCGCGAAGGATTGGGCGCGGTGGAATCTATAAAGGGCGCCGATGCGATTTTAATCATTAAGGATAAAGGCGCCTTAAAGATTGAGATGACGAGGGGTTTAAGAGAGCGATATGCCGTTCAAGAAAAATAAAAAGATAGTCGCCGCCATGAGCGGCGGTGTTGATTCATCGCTTGCCGCCGCGCTCTTAAAAAGAGACGGTTGGGACGTGATAGGCATGACATTCAAGATGTGGCCTAAGGAGGAGTGCGGGGCCAGTTTCGGCAGGGCGTGCTGCAGCTTAGAGGCCATCACAAGGGCAAGGGCGGTAGCCGAGGATTTAAAGATACCTTATTATGTGCTCGATTTTCATGACGATTTTAAGAAAGAGGTCATCGATTACTTCATATCCGAATATCTGAAAGGAGTCACGCCAAATCCGTGCGTCATATGCAACAATAAGATAAAGTTCGGCGCCCTGATGGAAAAGGCAAAAGAGTTAGGCGCTTCGCTTGTCGCGACAGGTCATTACGCCAAAGTCGGATTGGATAAGAAAAGAAATAGATTTTTGCTAAAAGAGGGCAGGGACAAGTCGAAAGGGCAGTCCTATTTTTTGTTCGGTTTGTCACAGGCACAGTTGGGGCACGCGGTCTTTCCGTTAGGCGATATGACAAAATCAAGGGCTCGGATTCTTGCCAAGAGGATGCGTCTCAAAACGTTTAATACGGTCTCAAGTCAGGATATATGCTTTATTCAGGACTTAGACTACGCTGAGTATATAAAGAAAAAAACCGGAGTTGAAATAAAAGAGGGGGAGATCGTCGATGAATCGGGCAGGGTGCTCGGCCGTCACAAAGGCATTCCGTATTATACTATTGGGCAAAGGCGCGGCTTAGGCGTCGCCTATAAAGAGCCGCTCTACGTTACTGCCATAGATATCGAGAAGAATCGTGTTATCGTTGGGACGAAGAGAGATATCGCGAAAAAGCGCCTTATTGCGCATCATCTTAATTGGATTTCGATAGAAAACTTAGGCAAACCGCTACGGGTGATGGCCAAGATAAGGTATAATCACAAGAGGGCGTTTGCGACTGTAACAAGAGCGGGCATTGATGAAGCGCGGGTTGAATTCGACTCTCCCCAGGAATCACCCGCTCCCGGCCAGGCAATTGTGTTTTACGATCGGGATGTTGTTGTCGGCGGAGGATGGATCAAGGAAATTCAAAATTGAAAATGAAAAATTTAAAATTAAAAAAACTGAAAAATATACTAAAAAAACTTAAGAGTGTGGTGATTGCTTATTCAGGAGGCGTGGATAGCACATTTCTGGTGAAGATGGCGATAGATACGCTCGGCCATACAAGAGTCATCGCGGTAACCGCTCGTTCCGAGACATATCCTTATTCCGAATACAAGGATGCCAAACGGCTTGCAAAACGAATGGGCGCAAAACATATTACTATTCATACTAAGGAACTCAGGATAAAGAACTTTAAGAGCAATCCCTTAAATAGATGCTATTACTGTAAATTCGAATTATTTAAGAAACTTATTGAAATAAAGAGAAGAGCAAGCTTCGCCGGCGTCGTAGATGGAACGAATTACGATGACTTGAAAGACATCAGGTATGGCAGGAAGGCGGCCGAAGAACTGGGGGTGAGGAGCCCTTTATTGGAAGCGGGGATAGGCAAGGATTTAATAAGAAGACACTCCAAGGAATTGGAATTAGATACGTGGCAGAAGCCGTCTTTTGCCTGCCTCGCGTCGCGCCTTCCATTTCATACAGATATAACGGCTGAAAAATTGGAAAAGATTGACAAGGCGGAGAATTACTTGCGACAGTTAGGTTTCAAACAGGTGCGGGTTCGGATTCATAAGGAAATCGCGCGGCTTGAATTTTATAAAGAAGATTTCAAGAAGATGTTGAGTAAAGAAATTAACAATAAGGTTATCAAGCACTTAAAGGTGTTAGGGTTTAAATATATCACTATGGATTTGGAAGGCTATAGGACAGGGAGCATGCACGAGACATACAATGTCATTGCGAGGAGTCCCGCCGCCGAAGGTGGCGGACGACGAAGCAATCCCAAAAACGAGATTGCTTCGGCACTTCGTGCCTCGCAATGACTCTCAATGTATGATATAATAATGTTATGTTCCTCATTGTACTTTTCACTATAATTGGATTCCTAATAGGATTGGCGTACGTTATGATTAAAAGAAAGATAAGGCCGGGGAATATGCTTGCGGCAACTTTCTTAGGTTTATTGGCCGCGGCGATCTGGAAGATGATTAAAGATTACAATCAAAATAAAGATAGATATATCTGAAAAAAGGAGGGGTAGGCCATGGGATTATTAATAATTTTAGTTTTGGGATTTATTGTTGGCGTTGTCTTCACTCTCATATCGAAAAAAGAGTCGATCAAGCCGATCATTGTCAGCACGCTTATCGGTTTAATTTTAGGAGTGGTCTTTGGCATGGTTAGAGTCGTCCCCGCGGGATACGCGGGTGTTGTGGATTTTTTTGGAAAAGTCTCTCCTAGACCGCTGTCCAGCGGCATAAATTTTGTTAATCCGTTAGCCAAAGTAATAAATTTATCGATAAGAACTCATGAAGATAAAGAGACGATGAACGTTCCTTCTAAAGAAGGTATGAATGTCGCGTTGGATGTCTCAGTCCTATATAAACTAGACCCTTCCAAGGCGGTAGATGTATATAAAACTGTAGGGCCTAACTATCAAGAGGTTATTCTATTGCCTCAGTACCGCGCCGCTGCGCGAGGGGTAACCGTTGCCCATGAGGCAAAGGCCCTTTATACATCGGAAAGGGAGCTACTTGCCCAGGGGATATTCGATTCTTTAGAGAATCTCGTGGGCGGGCGCGGCGTCATTATCGAGCTGGTTCTCCTGAGAGCGATTACATTACCTCCTACCGTAAGTCAGGCCATCGAACAGAAATTGAAGGCGGAACAGGAAGCGGAAAGGATGAAATTTATTCTTCAAAGAGAGACACAAGAGGCGGAGAGAAAGCGCATTGAGGCGCAAGGCATAAGAGACGCTCAGTCGATCATCGCGCAAAGTTTAACTTCCCAGTATTTGCATTATCTCTGGGTGAATACGCTAAATCAGAATCCGAATGTGATTTATGTTGCCACCGAAGCCAACATGCCGATCTTCCGCGTCGTAAACCCTGATGACCAGCTTCTGCGCAAAAAACCGCTTCAATCCAAGGAAGAAGAGAGGTAACCTCAAATAAGGGCCATCCTACGCGGGGACACCCTACGAGTTCACTCCGAATGAAATCCGATTCGGCGCCTCTGTGGTTCCGGTGGCGGCGCCATCAACTGGCGAATCGCTTCGAAAATAGATTGGATGTCGACATCATGTTTTTCTATCTTTCGCTCAAGCTCGCTCAGTTCATGAGCCAACTCCTTATGAGTTAAAAGTATCTCTCGTAACTTTACAAATACCCTCATTATTGCTATATTTACTTGGACGGCTCTTTCGCTGTTAAGGACGCCAGAAAGCATTGCTACATCTTGGCAAATAAGGGCCATCCTACGCGGGGACACCCTACGATCAGCTCAGTCCGTATGGAATCCGATTCGGCGCTTCTGTGGTTCCGGTGGCGGCGCCATTAACTGGCGAATCGCTTCGAAAATATGTAATAAATTACACTACGGTTGACACTGGTTGGGTCCCCATGCGTTCTCTTAAAACCTCGTAGGGTGTTTTACCGTTAAAAGCCCCGTGAGGTCGGTCAAAATTATAATAATCTTCCCATTCTTTAAGCTTTTCATTTAAATCCACATCATCAGTATAATCCAATAATTGATAGAATTCAAGATCGTCCGTTCCATGAGAGCGCTCTACCTTGCCGTTAAGACGCGGCGTTCGGGGCTTGATGTAGACGTGGTGAATGCCACGGTCGTGGCAATGCCAATGGAAGAGCGCTTGGAATTCATGGCCGTTATCGGTTCTTACGGTATTAATCCTGAAAGGGAATTTACTTATCACATGATCGATGAAGCTAATGGCATTCTGTTGGGTATGGCGTCGGTATATCATTAGAGCCCTAACCCTGGTAGCGTCATCAATCGCGGTATATTGAAAACGCCTGATTTTCTTGCCGTCTTTTGCCGTAAAGAATAAGAATTTAACATCCATCTGGATATGGTGGCCGGGAACCTGTTTTTCGTAGCGCTGGTGGGTCTGTACTGTGCGGAGCTTGGTATTGCGAGGTAGTCGGCTCATAGCGTTTCTTTTTAGAACCCAATATACCCCGCTTGGCGAGATAGTTATGCCGTGGTAGCGTTTCAAGAACCATGTGATACGGGCAGGTCCAAGATGATAGGTCTTTCTGAGGTAAATTACCTTGTCTTCGATTTCTTTTGGAGTGCGTAATTTGATATTTTGCGGACAGGGTTTATTGTTTATGAGAGCCTCTTCACCGAGACTCTCATAAGCCCTTTTCCAACGATAGAATATCTCCCTGCTGATCCCAAAATGTCGGCATGCCTTGGCAACATTGCCATTTTCCTTCACATAATTCAATATTCTTAATTTACGATTGACATCCCTTTGAGCCTGAGTCATAACATATCCCTCCCTCAGGACCCATTATACCAAAACTGTCAACCAAAGTCAGAACTTTCATACGTTCATACGCATACGCGCATACGCATACGCGCGCGCTATGTAATCGCTCATCTTTGTATCCCCTCTAAGATTTAATTTGCAACATACTATATACGGCATAGATGGTAATTAAAACTATGTCGCCGATAAGAAGTGTTTTTACAATCAGCATATCCCTTATTAGCGAATTATATTCCTTTAACCACTCAGTATATTTACCACTTTCTGATTCTTGTATATTAAGAGTTAATCGTCTTTTTAACTCTGTGATTATATCAGCGGTGGATAATCTTGATGAGTTACCAAAATGATAACTAATTTTTCTCGGAAGCTCTGCCTCAAAGTCTCTCAACCTATTATGACAATAATTTAATAAAACCCCAATTATACCTGTGGTTATGGCAAAGAAAGATATGCTGATAACGAACACCTGTCTTTTTCTCCTACATTATTTATTCCATAAAAATGTTACGGCTTAATTTCCTGATGTAAATTCTCGTGCACACTATCATTTTGAAATTGACCTTTGGAGTATTTAATCCCATATTGGTAGATAAAAGGTTCCTGTTTTAATTTTTTGTCGAGATAAAAGTAAATCTCATAGTTTAATGAAAACGATTCTTCACCATTTGAAATCTTTTGCATATTCGTTGGAGACTCATCAATGAAAATAGTATCTTCTATGATACCTTTAGGTTTAAGGTCAAACGGAGCGCATGTGTATTCGGATTTAAGTGAAGAATTATCCAAATGAAAAGACCCTCTAACTAAACTAATGTCTTTTCGTTTAATCTCCACGTTATATGCAGTTACATTTCCATCATTTCGTATGGGAATATAAAACGTGAGGGCCATAGATTGTCCACCATCGGAGGTTGCATAAGGATAGATTTTTAAATACGGGGTCTTTATCTTAATGTTTGGCCTTTTAGAAACATACTCCCCTTCATTGTTATTGACTTGTTGACAATTAAAATAGGTGCCGGACAAAAAGGCAAGAATTGCAATAATAACCATTGTTGGGGCATGGTTATCTTTAAGCCATGTCCAGCGCGACCTTTAAGCCAAAGAATAAACTTTTCCATTTTAATTCTCCATAGAAACATCGGTCATATTGAAGGCTATTCTCCGCCGGACTTTACATTGAGGGCAGTTCTTATATCACTTATTGCGTTAGAAAATGGCTCTTTGATAAAACGATACCTTCTCTCAATACCCCTGCCTTTAATCTTATCCGCTCTTTCCTTTACACTGCCTTTGGCATCTGGGTTATAAATCCAGAGTCTTTCAAGGCGAGTATCACTCGTGGTTCCTAACGCGAAAAGATATCTAAAGAACAAATCTGATTCCGGCATCGAGTATCCTATAATAAAAATATTATCCGCCTCGGATAATTCAATAGCCGCTTGTGACCATACCCTACCTATTTCACCATGATACTCTGTCTTGTTCCAAGTTGGCGGAATTAAAACAGGTTCTTCCGTTACCTTCTGGGAATCGCAATGTTTCATTTTTCCTATCATAGAGCCTATATTAAGATGACAATATTTAGTATCATGCCATAAGTCATAATGAAAGTTTGTGAAAAACTCGGATAGATACCATGGCTTTATCGCCCCACAGCCACATTTACCCCAGTTTAGAGAACCATGTAATTTAAGGAGTTTTACTTTATTCGGGGTAACAGGCTCCGAGAGACAATAATCTATATAAATATGTCTATAATGAAACGCATAGTCTAATGCCATGTCATAATTAAAAGTAAGGATACTACAATCTAAACGAGGGTGCATTGAAACCATATCACTAACTAATTGGGCAAACTCGCTGTAAACTGGGGTGGGAGAAATATTGCTATCGTTACATGGTAACTTCACCGAATTTTCCAAAGTTTTGACTATTACTTTTTTTATAGACGTCTGTATTTTTGCGATTTCCTCCAAATTATAGCTCCCGAGACGGCCTATGAGTCGAGCCATTTCAAAAGCGCCAAAAACTTCCTCGATATTATCTACATCAACATATGATTTATAATGTGTGTTCCTTAATGTATTTATCGCATTAAATACTCTATCAAAGTCATCTTTGGTTTCCTTGACATCCTTCAGTTTATGAGCGGTGTCTAAAAACTCATCCATTACAGGAGCACCGTCTTCTTTTGATGCCCCAGCTCCTAAGATAAATACCGTCTTTGGCATATGTATTCTCCAGCAAAAAGGCACTGGGGTTACCAATGCCTTGTCAAAACTACTGTATTTCTTTATCTATCATAACCCCTCACGGCACATATTATAACAAACGTGCCCATAAAGGGTCAAGAGGTGATACGTTTCTTCCTCCACAATCTGGCTCCCAACAAACCAAAACTCAAAAGTAACAATGATGATGGTTCTGGGACGGGGGTAGTATACACTTCAAGATATGAATGCAGATTAGACTGATTCTCTTTGGATGCGAAGCTTGAAACTAACCACCACGCCGATGTTTTGTTTAATGAATTAGGAGCCATTGCTAATGAGAGATAATCTGAATTGTCATTAACTCCATCTAAAGAAAAAGCGGTAGACGGAAATTCCCAAGCATACCACTTGTTAGCATCGTTTTCGTTCTCAGAATTAAGATACTCGTTATAACCAACTTGATTATCATACGTTAGGCCATCCATTGGATTGGAAGAATCGATGACCGTCCAATTCTGATAAGGCCCTTCCCACCATTTATCATTATTTACATAATGGATGCTTGTTATAACATCGTTTACTGTTGCGTCTCCCATCGCAAAATTTCTTACATTATAGGCATAGAGTTTATAACTGTTGATTGTATCGCCCCGTAATAGCGCATCTTTCAAACTATCATTGCTTAATAGATTAAATCCCAGATAAACATTATGTGTTGTATTATAACCATCACTTGCCCTAATAGGTTCGATTTCAGGGTTGGCTCCCTGGTTTGATTTATTCTCACCTGACCATTGAGTACCAGAGATAACGTCTGCATCTTGGTCTATATCGATAGTGTATACTAAGGCAAATGATATAGACGGCGAACATAATAATAGTGTTATTAAAATCAGGAATACGGCGATTTTCATCTTTTCTTTCTTCTGAAGAACCTAAATCCAGCTAAACCTAAAGGAAGTAAAAACATGGTTGCAGGTTCGGGTACGATAGTATCTGAAGTAGTAGTGAAAATTTTAAGGCCATCATTTGTAGCGGCATATATGTAATTGTTCCGCCCATAGATGTCCCACGTTTCTAACCCATCATATACATCGAATTGTATCGGATTAAAAGGGTCGGAGATATCTATGCCTTCAAGCTGTCCCCATATGCTAGCAAGAAATAACTTATCTCCTGTGATAGCCATTGCTGATGGTGGCTGAGAAAGTGTCGTATAGGTTGATATCAACAAAGGACTCATAGGTGAAGATATATTAAAAATATTTAAGTGACTATTTCTATCATTTACATATAGGAGGTCTTCTGATATAAGAGCTCTGTTAGCATAGGCATCAAGAGAAATGCTGTCAATAGTTTTACTATTCGTATCCACTATACTTAGTGGATTACCGGGTCCTTCCCCCACAACATAAACATAGCCACTATTTACAGCTATATCAAAAGCGTTCCAGGTGGGTGGGACAGGAGAACTCCACGTTAATATAGGGGAAGACGGCAAAGATATATCAAAGACATTTATGTTTCCATCGCCTGATGTATATAAATAATTACCCTCAACGACACAATTTCTCACAGTTTTTGCGTTTGAAGAAGTGACTAATGTAGGACTATCAGGATTTGAAACTTCCACGATATTCATCTGTGGATTCCCGAATCCAGACCTCGGTACGTATAAATAAGCGCCGCTCCTAGCTATTCTTCTTTCTAGCCCTGGACTTCCACCGAGGTTGATATTGCCAATTTGGTTAGGATTTGTTGGGTCACTTACATCAATAGAAAAGATGTTGTAATAACCATCGTAAAAATAAGTGTACCCTTCTCCTCCCTCCGTGACATACTTCTGAGTTGAGTCAGTGCCTGCCCACTCAATCGGCTCTGAACCAACCAATTCTATTTTCTCTGCATTAGCACTACTTGTTGTTGCAACCAAAATCACTAACA
>MHFL01000059.1:19521-21551 GCA_001804165.1 Omnitrophica bacterium RIFCSPLOWO2_01_FULL_45_10
CTAATAATTAGACATATTTATTCATCAATATTAGTATAATAAGCAAAAACTGTGCCAATATGACCTAATTTCATTAGTTATAACCGGTTATGACTAAAGGAGATAAGGCGAGGTATGACAAACTATGACAAACCTATATGTTTATTTCGAGGTATCAAGGTTCATTTTTCTATACAATAATGCCAAATCAAAAATGGGTCGCCATATTACAGTGGGTCATGGATGTTTTGAGGAGGGGCTGGGGGGGGTGGCGCCCCACCCTTGCCGATGGTATGTTCAATTTTTGTAAATACCCCTCAGAATTTCAGATTGAGGGGGTGAAACTTCTCCAGTGAAGATAATAACTCCTTCTCATTGTAGCCGATATAACTCTTGACCGTAATGCTAATGTCACTATGCCGTAGTAATCGGCTAACGTCCACGATGTTTAATCCCTTCCTTAATAACATCGTTCCGAAACTACGCCTCAACAGATGAGGTATTATCTTTTTGCCGAAATTGAGATTGTCGTTCAGTTCCTTGAATAGAAGCTGAACACCCCTTGTTCCAAACGACCCATCGCCACGACGTTTGTCCTTACCAGACCTATTACTAGCGACAAACAGACTATCTGTCTCACGTTTTAACTCTACCCGCACTTGCAGGTAGTTTATTATGAGTTGTTTTAACGTGCTACAGATAGGCACTATCTCTTGTCGGCGGGTCTTGGTGTGGGTTAACCGCAGGGTGTTGTTTTCTAACTCAACATCTTTCACCTTGAGGTTACGCCTCACTACGCCGTAACCCTGCGAATACAAATATACCCACAAGGGCGAGGTCTCGAAGATACGCTATCCTGTAACGTGGCTTCCGTCGGCTCATCATATATCGCATTAACTCCTTTACCTGCTTTTCGTCCAATGCTTCGGGTAGTTTCTTCTCTACCTGCGGACGGCTGATGTTTAGCATAGGGTCTTTACTTATATATTCACGACGGAGCAGGAACTTCGAGAACGCCTTAAATGCCTGCCAATTGGTAAGGTTTGTTCGAGAGGTAATGCCACTCTTCAAGCGGTCAATAAGAAACTGCCTAATATTGGTTTCGTTGAAGTCCTTTAACTCTGGGTCTTTAATCTGTAACCACTGGCGAAGGTATGTGACGAATACCCTCATATTCATTTTATGCCATCTTATCGTCGCAGGACGTGATTGCCGTTCCCATTCATGCCACAAAATATACTCATTAAAAACACCCTCTAACATCTTCTCCATAACAGTTCGGCATTACAGGGTTGCTAACAGAGGAAATTTGTGATATAATCGGCACGATTTTGAAACAGATTAATGTTCTCGTCGAATAGTTGGGGCGTGATAACTGCTCGGTGAGATTTTCGATTTCGGAGGTTTTGATACAACTATTTGTAACCCGAAGGGTTACATGGCGGGGTAGCTCAGTCTGGCAGAGCAGTCGGCTCATACCCGGCGTGTCACTGGTTCAAATCCAGTCCCCGCTACCACTAACAAATTTGGCCTCACCGTAAATAATAGCGGGGCTTGCGCCCAAATTTGTTTAAGGAGAAAACTTTTTTCTAAAAAGTTTTCTCCTTAATATTCCTCTTTCAAAAATAGCGTTCCAAGAGCAGGGGAGGTGTAGGATGGCTAACGAAATGATTGCGGGTCTATTGGGCGTTGTTGCTTTTTTGGTACTTATGTGGGACGTCCTGCTTAAATCGAGATTAAAGAATATCGAAAAAAAGATAAAGAATCTGGAAAAAGAAAAGAAAGAATAGTGATAAGGAGATACTAATGGAATTCGGGATAATGATTGGCGTTTTATGTTTGGCATCATTCTTTCTTTTGTGCTGGGCGCTTCTTCTTCTCAATTACATTAGGGAACTTGAAAAAAAAGTGACGGCGTTCGGTAGTTATTTTTCTGTCAGAAAAAAACTCGATGAACTTTAAAGACACGAAATTAATCAATAGAGTAATAAAAACTATTGCGGCCTATGAGATGATCCGCGCTGCCGACATTGTCCTTGTCGCGGTGTCCG
>MHFL01000059.1:21592-22102 GCA_001804165.1 Omnitrophica bacterium RIFCSPLOWO2_01_FULL_45_10
CTTAAGCTTAAATTGAAGCTGAAAAAACTTTGTGTCGTGAACATGGATCATGGTTTGAGAGGAGACGAATCCAGAGAGGATTCGCTATTTGTAAAAAAGATGTCCGATAAACTCGGATTGGAATATTTTCATAAAACGGTTAATCTAAAAAATATCAAATCCAAAAAACTCTCGGCAGAGGAACTGGCTCGTCAGGCGCGCTACGAATTTTTTAAAGAGGCCGCTGATAGGATTCATGCGAACGTAATTGCGACCGGCCATACGCTGGATGATCAGGCTGAAACGATACTGATGCGGCTCATAAAGGGCTCGTCGCTGAAGGGCATCGTTGGAATATCTCCGGCGAGAGAAGAGCAAGGCGTGCGAGTCATACGCCCCCTATTGGAAATTGAGAAAGGCGAGATATCGCGCTACTTAAATTGGGCAAGGATAGATTATAGAATTGACAGCACAAACATGCAGGACAAATATTTCAGAAACGTCGTAAGGGCCGAGATCATACCGTTTCTT
>MHFL01000060.1:0-271 GCA_001804165.1 Omnitrophica bacterium RIFCSPLOWO2_01_FULL_45_10
GACCCTCGCGAAGAGCGCCTGAGAACTCGCGCCCATCCCAAAGCAGAGCAGACCCTCGCGAAGAGCGCCTGAGAACTCGCGCCCATCCCAAAGCAGAGCATCGTCGATGTTATCGCTCCGATCTTGTCCATCCCAAGAGGAACTGGGTAGGTTGAGTAATACCAATTTAATAGATAATACCAGATCGAGAGGTCTAAAAGACCGAGGCCGACCACGACCAGGCCCATGACCGCGCCCGAGGAAAACGCGACCTGAAGCGCTGAATTGAGGC
>MHFL01000060.1:285-1373 GCA_001804165.1 Omnitrophica bacterium RIFCSPLOWO2_01_FULL_45_10
TGCGTCGTGCGGCTCGATGATTTGGTCGCGATACTCATACCTATATAACCGGATAGCCCTGAGAAGAAGCCGCCTGTCAGGAACGCGAATGGAACGAAGAGCGGCAGATGCCCTCTCAAACTTAAAGCAATGAGGATAATGAACATGACGCCGAAAAATACGCTCACGCCCAAATACTGCCTTTTAAGATACGCGCGGGCGCCCTCCCGGACCGCCTCGGCTATCCTGATCATATCCTCGGTCCCTTCGCTTCTCTTCAATATCTTGAACGCAAGATACCCGGCGAATAGAAGCGCTAATATTGAGCCGAGAGGCGCCAGCAACAGAATGTCAAATTGCATAATAACTACCTCCTTACTATCAAACTGTCATTGCGAGGCACGAAGTGCCGAAGCAATCTCTCTTTTTGGGATTGCTTCGCCCCTTCGGGGCTCGCAATGACACTATTCCATCACTCGCTTGAAAAAGTCTGTGTTCTTTCAGAGCCGACAGACACAAGGACGATTTTTGTATTCAATAATTCTTTAATCCTTTTTAAATAATTCTTTGCGGCCTTAGGTAATCCAGGGTAGGAGGTAATCTTGTTTGTATCCTGTTTCCAACCCGGCATTTCCTCATATACCGGCTCGCAATTCATCAAGATTCTTATGCTGGAAGGGAAGTCCTTATATATTTTACCTTCAAATTTATAGGCGGTGCATATCCTTAAGGTATTCAGATTGTCAAGAACGTCCAACTTTGTGACAACTATCTCGTCTATTCCGTTTACCATTATCGAGTGCTTGACTATAACGCTGTCGAACCAGCCGCACCGCCTGGGCCTGCCTGTCGTCGCGCCGAATTCTTTTCCCTTCTGCCTTATCTTATCCATTAAATCTTTTGTGAATTCAGTCGGGAACGGGCCCTCTCCGACTCGCGTCGTATATGCCTTCACTACTCCTATTACCTTGTCTATCCTGGTTGGGCCAATGCCTGTTCCGGTAGAGGCCCCTCCTGCCGTCGCGTTTGATGAGGTAACAAAAGGATATGTCCCGTGATCAACATCAAGAAGCGCGCCTTGAGCGCCTTCAAACAGTATGCGCTTCTTT
>MHFL01000060.1:1382-4826 GCA_001804165.1 Omnitrophica bacterium RIFCSPLOWO2_01_FULL_45_10
GGTCAAAAGAAAAGCCATCCGCATTATATATCCTGCTGAGGATGGCGTTCTTCTCCTCTAAATTCGTTTTTAATTTCTCTCTGAAAACTTCTTCGTCTAAGAGGTCAACGATTCTTATGCCCGATCTTGCTACTTTATCCGCGTAACATGGGCCGATGCCTTTTTTGGTCGTTCCGATCTTTTTCCGCATCTGCTCTTTAAGTTCGTCGAGCCGCTTATGATAAGGAAATATGACGTGCGCCTCTTCGCTTATGTAGAGCCGCCCCTCGATCTTTATGCCTTTCTCCCCGAGTATCCTTATCTCTTCCAAAAGCGCCCTGGGGTCTATCACAACACCATTGCCTATGACGCACGTTTTCCCCTTATGCAATATTCCCGACGGAATAAGATGCAGGATGAATTCATCGTTTCCTATGACTACGGTATGGCCCGCGTTGTTTCCACCCTGAAATCGCGCAATAAAATCTGCCTTAGGGGCAAATATATCTATTACCTTGCCTTTCCCTTCATCGCCCCATTGGGCGCCTACGATAACAATGTTAGGCATTCGAAATCTCCATATACCCTTATCGGGTAGTTGTCTTTGGTGTTTTGGGCACAGATGGGGGCAACTTGGGAGGGGTATAAGTTTTCGGCAATGCGGGAGGCGCGGACGGCGGTTTATATGTTGCGCCGGGAACGCCTTTCTGTTGTATCGTCCTGCTGAGCTCTCTTTGCTGTCTGTTCATCTCTTGAATACGCCTGATATCTTCCATCATCTTCATGGTTCTCTCAGTGCTTATTCTTACCATCTCTCTGCGCACATTGACGAATAAAGACTCTAACGTTTCTTTGTCCAGGTCGTCTATTCGAACCCGCGAGCCGTCGCCTTTATTGTAGTAAATAGCCGTCACAGCCCCTTTATCATCGGTTTCCGCTTCCATGCCGGTCACGGCGATATTTCTATAATTTGTATACATCCTGGTTATCTCCTTTACCAGCTCCTCTTTGGTCATATCTTTAACATCTTTTTGAACAACTGTCGGCTGAGGGGTTTTTGTCTCAACTATTGCCTCATCCGGTTTAGCTGATTCAACCGGTTTCGCCTGCTCTATCGATTTCGGCGTTTCCGCCTTTTTCTTTTCATCCTGCGTCGCGGTAAATCTTTTCTTTAACCGCTGAATAAAACTCTCGTTCTCTGCGAACGAAAGCGACGCCATTAAAGATACGGCTACCACTACCACAATGATTCTTATTTTTTGCATTTTCGGCCTCCTGCTTTTCATACTTATTCACCCTGGTAGCGCACCCTTAAGGGTGCGCTACTAATACGTCCTCCTCGTTTTAGCGGATAGCGTATAATATAGTAGAACAAAATGTCTAGCGTTTAGCGTGTAGCGTATAGTAAATTTTCTATACGCTAAACGCTATACGCTATTACTACGGCGCCATTGTGAAAATCTTCCGCGCTATCTCCGGATACTTAGCCATGAAACGCAATTCGTCTTCTGTTAGCGGCTGCTGGGTGTGGACGTTCGCGTATCTCACGAGTTCCAATATCTTGGTCGCCTCTTTTTCGTTTCTGAACTTCACCTCTAATTTGTCATAAACGTTCCTGAAACCTTTTATGCCGGAATATTCACCTGCTGTTATGTGCCTCCCCGTATCTATTATCTCCGGCTCGCCTCTTCCCAGCTCCTCGAAATCGTAAAGTTCGTAGTTACGCCTGTCTTTCAACGCGCCGTCCGCATGTATTCCTGATTCATGAGCGAATGCGTTAGCGCCGACCGCCGGCTGATTAATCGGGATTGGGACCCCGAAAGCGTAGGACGCGTATTTGGCTATCTTCCATGCGTGTGAGAGTTTCACGTTCTCGTCAAGGATGCATTTCCCTTGAAATCCGCTTGAATATTTTACTGCCAAAATCACGCTTACTAGGTCGGCATTGCCTGCGCGCTCGCCCATGCCGTTTATCGTAGTATTTATATATGCGTCTACTCCGGCGTCCATTGCCGCTTTAGCGCCTGCTACGGAACATGCAACGACCATGCCTAAGTCATTATGGCAGTGTATCTCTATCGGTATCTTCACTTCCTCGGCCAAAATTTTTATCCTCTCATAAATGGTGAAAGGGTCGTCGTATCCGAGCGTGTCGCAGTATCTTATTCTGTCCGCGCCCGCCTTTTTGGCGGCCCTTGCGAACTTTATCAGAAAATCCAAGTGGGTCCTTGACGCATCTTCGGCATTCACGCTTATAAGTTTTATGCCCAACTTTCGCGCGGTATGAACCGCCTCGACCATCTCTTTTATAACGTCCGCCCTCGAATATTTGCCCTGGAATTTTCCGCGTATCATCTGATCCGATGTGGAGATAGATAGCGCGAGATTTTCCACCTTTGTCAACTTGCGCGCCTTCTCAACGTCCTCTTTTATGGCCCTGACCCATCCGTTCAATATTATCGGCTTCAACGCGCCCATCCTGGCCAGTTCCAGGTTGGCATTTATATAATTCGTCTCGTGCCTTGTTACAGGAAAGCCGAATTCGGACTGGGCAATGCCCATCTCATTGAGATAGATATTTATCATCGTCTTCTGCAATTTCGCCAATCCCAACCTCGAAGTCTGCACGCCGTCCCTATTTGTAACGTCGACTATGTATATTTTATTTTGTTTTTTCATAATTTCACCAATTTGACTTCTTGAATATTCTTCGCTCTCTTTATCTCTTCCAATAACATCTTCGGGACGTCGCTATCCACGTTCCATACGCTGACGGCGTTGCCGCCCTTAACGTCCCTGCCGAAAGAGACGCTCGCTATGTTTATATTATTTTTGCCGAATATCGTCCCGATCTCGCCGATGATGCCCGGGACGTCTCTATTGAATATGACGAGCATGTTTCCTTCGGGAGAGCAGTCTACCCAGAATTCATTTATCTTCACTATCTTCGGGTCGGTCTTGGTGAAGAGCGTCCCCGCCACAAGGCTCTTCGCCTTATCGGTCTCGACTTCAGCGATTATGAGACTCGCGAAATCCTGTATCTCCGCGGTCTTAGTCTCTTGTATGGTTATGCCGCGTTCTTTTGCTATCACCAAAGAATTCACGAAATTTACCCTCTCCTGCAATATCGGCGAAAGCATCCCTTTCGTTAAGGATACGGTAAACGATGATAGGTCATATTTCAATATATCGCCTACGTACCTGATCTTCACCTTCTTAATGTGGCCTTCCGCTATCTGCGTGCTTATGGAGCCGATATTCTCCGACAGTTTCAAATAAGGCTCTATGACCTTGAAGACTTCCGGATCGACGCAAGGCATGTTTACCGCGTTTCTCACGCCGCAGCCCAACAGCATATCGCGCACCGTATTCGCTATATCGATCGCGACATTCACCTGGGCCTCTTCGGTCGACGCGCCGAGATGCGGCGTGAGCACCACATTGTCAAGTTTTAAAAGTTTCGAA
>MHFL01000060.1:4850-7522 GCA_001804165.1 Omnitrophica bacterium RIFCSPLOWO2_01_FULL_45_10
TTCCTCGTATACATCCAATGCCGCGCCCGCGACCTTGCCCGATTCTATCGCCTTCACAAGCGCCTTCTCGTCTATTATACCGCCTCTGGCGCAGTTGATCACCCTCACGCCTTTTTTCATGATATCAAACTCTTTATTTGAAATTATATGCGCCGTCTCGTCCGTCAATGGCGTATGGACAGTAATGTAATCCGAAGATTTAAAGAGATTCTTCAAATCCACCGACTCTATGCCAAGTTCCTTCGCTTTCTCAAACGAAAGATAAGGGTCATAAGCGATTACCCTCATCCCAAAAGTTAACGCCCTTTTAGCGACCTCTGTCCCGATCCTCCCGAGGCCGATTATCCCGAGCACTTTTCCGCAAAGTTCCACGCCCATGAATTTCTTCCGCTCCCATTCGCCTCTTTTGGTCGACGCGTCCGCTTGAGGGATGCTCCTCGAGAGAGCGAGCATCATGGAGAATGTGTGCTCCGCTGTGGATATCGTATTCCCGCCGGGCGTATTGACGACGATTATCCCTTTCTTCGAGGCCGCGTCAACGTCAACGTTATCGAGTCCGACGCCTGCCCTTCCGATTATCTTTAGCCGATCCGCGGCGGCTATTATGTCTTTCGTCACCTTTGTGCCGCTTCGAACTACCAAAGCGTCATAATCCTTTATCACCTTCTTCAAAGCATCCGGCGTCAATCCGGTATTAACGTCTACCTTGAGCTCCTTTTCTTTCTCTAAAATCGCCACCGCCTCTTTTGAAAGCGAATCGCTTATCAAAACCCTGTGCGCCATCTTCTTCTCCTTGTAATACTAAGTCGGGGTTAACGCCTTCTCTGCCGCGGCTAACGCGGCGCCCTGTTTGAACTTATATCCCAATTTCGCGAGCGCTTGCTCTAACGCTTTTATTGATTCTAATGTGTGTTCCTCGTCTATGCCGCCCATGTGGGCAACACGAAAAATTTTTCCTTTTAGATTTTCCTGGCCGCCCGCGAAGGTGACGCCGAACTCTGTCTTCAGAAGTTTAATGATGTTGTCCGCGTCAATGCCTTTCGGCGCGTTCACTGCCGTTACGGCAGAGGATGGAGATTTCGAGAAAATCTCTAATCCGATCGCGTTCGCCGCCTCACGAACAGCGAGGGCCAACTTTTTATGCCTAGCTATCACCTTATCTATGCCTTCCATATTTATCGTCTCAACAGCTCTTTTTAATCCTATCACTAAAGTTATCGCCGAAGTAAACGGCGTATCGGTATTTAGGTATGCCTTCTTATACTTTTTAAAGTTAAAATAGAATTTGGGTAGTTTAGAAGTTTCAACCGCCTTCCATGCTTTTTGGCTTACAGACGAGAATGCGAGGCCCGGCGGTATCATGAGACCTTTCTGTGAGCCGCAGATCGCGATGTCGACTCCCCATGCGTCGTTTTCGAAATCGTCCGCGCCGAGGCCGCTTATAACGTCAACGACGAACAGAGCATTTGTGGCCCTTACTATCTCTCCGATCAATTTTATATCATAAACTGTCGCTGTTGATGTCTCGCAAAGCGTAGTGTAAACTCCCTTCGCGTCCGGATTTTTCTTTAAAACCTCTTTTATCGCCTCGGGTTCCGGTGATGTGCCCCATTCTATATCGATATTAACTACATTTACACCATAAGCGCCGGCTATCTCAGAAAACCTCTCGCCGAATTTCCCGCCCCTTACGACAATAATTTTGTCCCCGGGAGAAAGCACGTTCGTTATGGACGCTTCCATGGCGCCTGTTCCGCTTGAAGTGAAGGTGTAAATATCGTTAGAGGTTTTAAAAATCTTCTTTAACCCTTCAGTCGCGTCTTTAAATATCGCCTGATACTCTTTTGTCCTGTGATGGATGATGGGCTTCGCCATCTCCAGTCTTATTTCCTCCGGGATTGGCGTCGGTCCCGGCGTCATTAGGTAACTCTTCTTCATCTCATGTTTCTCCTCGAAGCACTAATTTACTTCTTCTTCGCGATGTTCGTAATGACCTCATCAACGATGCCATAGGTCTTTGCCTCTTCGGCGGACATGAAAAAATCTCTGTCCGTATCTTTCTTTATCTTATCTATCGGCTGTTTCGTGTGTTTCGACAATATCTCTTCGATCCTCGCGCGAAGGCGAAGTATCTCCTGCGCCTGTATGCTTATGTCCGAGGCCGCGCCCTGAACGCCGCCCCAGGGTTGATGTATCATTATGCGCGCGTGCGGAAGGGCGTAGCGCTTGCCCGGTGTGCCAGCTGAAAGAAGTAGAGCCCCCATGCTCGTCGCCTGGCCCACGCAATACGTGTTGACGTCCGGCTTTATAAACTGCATCGTATCATAAATCGCGAGCCCGCTCGTAACCGCGCCGCCCGGCGTATTTATGTAAATGTTTACCTCCTTGTCCGGATCCTCCATCTGTAAAAATAGTAGTTGCGCGATTATGAGATTAGAGACATTATCGTCTATGACTGTCCCTACAAAGATAATCCTGTCCTTCAACAATCTCGAGTAAATATCATAGGCTCTTTCGGTTCTACCCGTAGATTCTATTACCATCGGAATGAGTATGCCCATATTCCCTCCTTTATCTCTTAATCTTTTTCAACCACTTCCGCTTTATCAAGGAGAAACTTTATCACCTTCTCCTCTTTCAATTTCTCTTTAAGCCCCTCTACAAGATCTTCT
>MHFL01000060.1:7583-12296 GCA_001804165.1 Omnitrophica bacterium RIFCSPLOWO2_01_FULL_45_10
TATTCCCTCGAGGCTCGCTATCTCATCCAATATGAATAGAAGTCTGACTTGTCTTGAGGCGTCATTTTTGAATTTTCCGGCTAGTTCCTTACCCCTTTTGTCAAGGTCATCTTTTTTGAAACCCTTCTCCGCTAGCCGCCTCTTGGCGTCCTCGACCATATAACTTAATTGTCTCGCTACGAAACTAGGCGGGACGTCAAATACATTGTCATCCATTATCTTATTCAGAAGTTGATTCTCCATATCGACTTCCGCGCCCAGCCGCATCCTATTCTCCAGTTCCTTCGAGACTTCCTTTTTAAGAATCTCAAGAGAGTCCTTGTTTAAATCCTTGGCGAATTCGTCATCGAGGTTAGGGAGGACCTTCATCTTTATCTCTTTCAAGCTGATGTGGTACCTGGCCGGTTTTCCCGCAAGGGTCTTGTCCGGATAGTTTTCCGGCAACGCGACATCTATATCGCGTTCTTCGCCTTTAGCCATGCCTGTCATCTTCTCGCAAAGTTGGGGCGTAATTGAGTCTTTATCAACATAAACCCAGAGGTTTTCTCTTTTTTTGTGGATAGGCTTCCCTTCAACGAAACAATCGAGGTCGCTAACCGCGTAATCGCCGAATTGAAGCTGCCTATTTTCTATCCCCACATATTTCGCGTTCGCCTCTCTCAAATTATCGAGGGTCTTGTCAACATCCCCGTCTTTGACAGCGATCTTTTTCTTCTCGATCCTTATACCTTTATAATTTTTCAATTTGAACTTCGGCCGCGTCTCTGTTCGGGCCTTAAAGATTAGAGATTTGCCTTCCTCAAGCTGGACATCGCTTATCTCGGGTAGGGTAATCGGCGCTATGCCATGGTCTTCGAGGGCCCTTTTGTAGGCCTCCGGAATGAGGCGCTTCAGGACTTCCTCTTTGGCCGACTTCTCATAGCGCTTCTTAACTAATTCCTTCGGCGCTCTTCCTACCCTGAAACCGGGTATGTTCGCTACCTTTATAATCTCATCGTAGACGTCCTCAAAGGCCTTATCGAGAGTCTCTTTTGTAACCTCTATCTCGAACAGCGTCTGACATTCCTCTATCGATTTCGCCTTCGTCTTCATCGCTATTCCTCTGTCAACCTACGCGGTCAACCAGTATGTAGCCCAGGCTTAAGCCTGGGCTACATACTGAATTTTTCGCCTAAATAGATTTCTCTTGCCTTAGGATTTGAAATAAGATCGTCCTTCGTCCCGGATATCAGAATTTTTCCTTCGGCCATCAGATACGAGCGGTCCGTTATCGTCAGGGTTTCTCTAACATTGTGGTCGGTCAGTAGTATGCCGAGCCCCTTGTTCCTTAACTCGAGTATAATCTCCTGACATTCGGCAACAGCGATCGGGTCTATGCCGCTAAAGGGCTCGTCCAACAAAATGAACATTGGGTTCGTCACAAGCGCCCTTGTGATCTCAACTCGCCTCTTTTCGCCGCCGGATAATGTATATGCCTTATTTTTTCTCAGATGCGTTATCTTCAACTCATTCAGCAGTTCGCCGCAGCGTCTCAGTCTTTCACGCGGAGAAAACCCCAAGGTCTCCAGAATTGCCATGATGTTCTCCTCCACGGTCAGCTTCCTGAATATAGAAGGATCCTGGGAGAGATATCCGATTCCATACCTCGCGCGCATATGAAGCGGCATCTTTGTTATATCCTGCTTGTCGAATATGATCCTGCCTGCGTCAGGAGGTATTATGCCGGTTATCATATAAAAGGTTGTGGTCTTGCCCGCGCCGTTCGGGCCCAAGAGGCCGACTACCTCGCCGCGTTTCACGTTTATATCGACGGAATTTACCACTCTCCTTTTCGAATATTCCTTGACCAGGCCTATCGTTTCTAATAGGTGCATATTATTTTCCTAAGAGTTTATCCGCGACGCCGCCTTCCTGGTAAATGACCACCTTAGGATTGCCGCTTAATACAACTTTTTTGTCTTCTTCAGTGTACGTTGCCTTTTCACTATAAGTTACATTATCGTCTTTTTTTATTACAACATTTTTTTCAGCGTTGATATCCTTCACCTTCCTTGTGGCAGGGTCCAGATTTATCGTAATCTTATCCGCGTTTATCGAGCCTGCTTCGCCTACGACCAAAACATTTTTATTGAAATAGGCCTGATTTTTTTCATAATTAAATTCCACTTCGCCATCGCAGGTAATAACGGTCTTCTCCTTATTATTCGCCTTTTTTGATTTCGAATCTTCCGGCCACTGATTTGAAACATCGACGAACGTTTCGGCGAACACCTGCGTGCTCTCGATCGTCGCTTTAACATTCTTCTCAAGACGCACGTTATTTTTTGTCTTGTCGTAAACTCCCTGATCGGCGGTTATGGTCGCCTCTGCTTCCCCGCCGTACGCCTTTGCGACTATGTTATTGAGACGTATCTCGCTTTCAGAGACCGCCTCCGCGGATTCGCCCTTCACGTCCCATTTCTTAGCGCCTTTATTGTCAAGACCTTCCAGATTGAAAGAAAGAACCTTATGCTGAACGGAGTCCTGCGCGGGGGTCTCGGCCTCCATCTCCTGCTTAGGCGCTTCCGGCTTAGGATTTTCTTTCTTCGCGCAACTAGTTACCGAAAACATGCACCCCAAGATCGCGATTATTATTAAATATTTCATATCTAATATCAGTCGGGTTTTGTCTTCCAACGCCTATGCATCCATACCCATTGTTCCGGATATCGTCTTACGGATGATTCTACCACATCCGACCACTTTTGGGTATTGGCAATTAAGTCTTTTCCCTTATCGCCGGAATCCGCCAATTCTATGGGTTTTTCAAACATCAAGGCATGTCCGCCATTTTCTCTTATAATGAAAGCCGGAATAAGCCGAGCGCCGCTCGCTTTCGTTAAGGCAACGGGCCCTACAGGCGTGTATGCCGGATGCCCAAAGAAATTTACGAATATTCCATCAATAGAGTCCATATCCTGGTCGGCCAATATCCCGATGATTCCGTTACTCTTTAAAACCTTTAAGACCTTCTTCGGCGATTCGTCTCTGTAAATTACATTCACATCGTGAACTCTTCTGAGACGATTCAGATACTTATCATACTTATCGAAGTATATCCGCCTGCCTATAGCCGCGCCGTGGTACCCTTTGAGCCGAAGGGCAAGCCCCAAGAGTTCCCAATTGCCGATGTGGCCTGTCAGGACTATCGCGCCCTTGCCTTCTTTAAGCGCGTTGTCAATAATATCGATATTTCTTATTTTAACAAATCTATCGAGATTCGCCTTGTTTATCTTAGGAAAATTAATGAGTTCAACGCCGTTCTTCGCTAAATTCTGAAAGGCGGCCTTCGCGATATTTCTTATCTCATCGATGGTTTTCTCAGGGCCGAACGCGAATGCCAAATTCGCTATCGCTATGCGTCGATACTTCGCGAGAACAACAAACGCGATCGCGCCTAATATATCCGCTAAATACAACACAAATTCAAGAGGCAAGAGATATATTATAAAAAATAATACTCTACCTAAATAATAAAGATAATACCTCCTAAATCTGAATTTCATAAACTGTTATACTATATAATAAGGGAAGAGAATTGTCAAGGAATGGGCAGCTAAGCCGCGATGAGGGCGTACTTCATCCGCTCGTAGAATGTTTTGACGTCGTTAACATTGTAACGCGCGGCCGGCGGGATAGCGAGGCGCTTGGCGATCTCTCGTGACATGGCAAGATCTTCTCCAAGCAATATGTCGAGATCATCCGGTTCTATCTTGATCTCTTTGCCGACCAACTTTGCGTATAGTTCGAGTATTTTGTCATAGTAAGAGTTTCTGGATTCCTGACCCACAAGCACCGTAAGCGAAATAGCTAAGTCAAGAACGCTCGCGAACATGTATGGCGCGCCCTCGCCTTTTAAAGACATATTTCCTTCAAGGTCCAAAACGAGAGGACGATAATTCTCATACTCAACGGCCGTTTTATTCGTAACCATAAAGCCGTGTAATACTTTTCCTTGGGTCGCTTCGTCTTCAGATCCGCGGCGGCCAAGATTGGTAAGTTCCTGATACCTGGCTTCAATTCTCCCCACAATCTCGCTTCTCCCGCTTGGGCTGACAAACTCAAATCTTACCATATCCTTCCCGAACACGGCGTTGAGCCGTCTCTGCTTAATGGCTACAATCTCTAATAGAATATCCGTAATCTCATCGTTTTTGCCTTCGTCTTTTAATGGGAATATGTCAACATTGATCGAAATAGCGCGCGGTATTTTAATGAGATTGTCTTTATATTCGGCCGTAACATTCCTCGCGATATCACCCGCGATGGAGGCTGTGTAAGGCGTCATGAATTCCATATAAACATAGTCATTGCGAGAAGCCGAAGGCGACGAAGCAATCTCTCTGGGAACCGCGAATCGCACGAAATGTATCATCCCCACGATTGGGGCCTCGGGGCCACTCCCCACGATTGGGGCCATCCCATTCGGGGCCACCCTACCCGCCGAGTCCCTCGGCTGGCTCTGGATTTGGCTGAGAACTACATTTTTTGTGATTCCGGGATATTCGATAGCGAACATCTCTAATGTCATAGCATTATCTGTGTATAACTCGCCCGCTCTCGCTAGCGATCCAGATAACTCCTTGAGTATAAATCGTTCATTCCTTGAGTCCCAAGCAACATAGAACAGCCGGTTATCTTCTGAAAGAAACATCCCGCATAAATCATCGGGCA
>MHFL01000060.1:12309-22544 GCA_001804165.1 Omnitrophica bacterium RIFCSPLOWO2_01_FULL_45_10
AGGCAAAAATAGGGACTGTCCCGAGACGGTAGTTTCCATCGAGATCGGGACTGTCCCTATTTTTGCCATGCGATTGGTACTCTTACTCTCCGTATTTTCGTCAAAATCCGATTCCTCTCTTTCGACTTGACTTCTTTGCCAATGTAATATATCCTTTATATGGATAAGGAGAGATCGTATGCCTAAGAAACAATTTTTAGTTATTATTGAAAAGGATGAAGATGGTGTTTTAGTAGCAAGCGTTCCCGCATTAAAAGGGTGCCATACACAAGCTAAAAATCTGACAACACTATTGGGAAGGATCAAAGAAGCGATCCAACTCTGCCTCGAAGTAGAACGTCCTAAACTCACACCATTAGAATTTGTAGGGCTCCAAGAAGTTGAAGTCAACTGATGCGCAGAATTAGCCCTCTTAAACCTGCTGAGGCTATTCGCATACTTAATCACCTCGGTTTCGAACGCATTCGTCAAAAAGGAAGCCACATCTACTTTAGGCATCCGGATGGCCGCTCCACCGTAGTGCCTTTTCATAAAGGCGAGGATTTGGGAAGGGGCCTTCTCAGCGAAATCATGAAAGACATCGAATTGTCGTGGGAAGAATTCATCTCCAACAAATAATAATCTATTCTGTACGAAAGCGCCGCTCGCCGAGGCGCGGTCGGATTCGGCCGAAATCGACTCTGACCCTTTTTCGTCCTCACTCAAATATGTATCAAAGATAGTATCGACAAACTGCTCAAATCCGATCTTTCTTACTGTTTTACGTAAGTCAGACTGACTCTCGATAGTCTCTTTAATTAAAATAAGAAATTTATCCCAATCTATCACAAAACCTCTTTCTCTAGCTATTGAGACAATAGAAAGTAACTTGTTTCGCGCACGCACATGAATCTCAGAGCTGCCTCTTCTCTCTATCGCATCCAAGAATACCTTGGTCTCCGCATATTCATCTATAGCATTAAAACCATGGTTTTTTTGTACGTATGCAAACGAAAACGTATCGGCAATAAATTCACCGAGAGCGCCAAGGTTGTTATCGCTATCACTCGTATAAGGGCCTATAAGGTCAAAGAGATAATTATGCCCTATTTCATGGGCCAGTATCCCCTCCAGCTCCAATTGGCCAAGAGATTCTAAAAAGTATACATTAAACTCATAATTTGAGTCTGCAATAGGCAAGTTGAGACCAAGGAATTCTGTCCAAAGTTCAACTCTGGAACGACTTATAATCTTAAAGAGAGCCAGAGAAAACCGCTTCGGACTAAGTTTCCATTCAATACCATCATGCATAAGAAGAAATATGTTTATTAGTGTTTCTCTTAAAAACCTATCATGAGAATTTACCCAACGATCATTTTCCGTGGCTGTCTTGGTTCTCTCCAAAAAAGTGTCTGACCGCAGATATTCGCGTGCAGGTACAGCTAATTCGGACACAGCCCTCTCTATAGGAATACGTTCCTGGCTCAAAAGCATCCTCAGTCTTCTTTTAGATAATGATCCATCGCGCTCCGAGGCTTTCGCAAGATGATCCAAACTCTGTTCAAACCCCTCTAACCCCAGATTTCTAAGGTTATCTATCATATGAACAAAGGAGAATCCATATAACTTATCAACATACTCTTTCCAAAAGTGTCCGAAGAGAGATGGAATATTGTAGCCATCACTCTCTCTGCCGGCGAATATTGAAAACCAATGTGTCTTATAATTAATCTCTTCGTTTCCGTTTCCTATCGTATCTAATCCATATAAAAACATCTTTGGACTATCTGTGAATATCCCCTTGAGCCAATCTTTATCGACTCCGTCTTTAATTATTCTGTCCAGTATTCGCGTGTATTCTTTTATACTGTCTATTCTCATCGCCGGATAAGTACTATATAACCATAACCCGGAATGACCTCCGGAAAGTAGATAATGAAATAGTTCGGCGCCTTTAATCTCATCGGAGGCAAATATCCTAGATATCGTTTCCGCTCCAAAGAATTCGGCAAGATACGAGGATCCCTTAATTGCTGATATTGCTTCTTCTATATCTTCAACATCAAATACGCTATCCAAGGCCTCTCTAAATAAACTTCGCGCCTTGCTTTTGGTAACATGAAATCTGTATCTTCCATCAAAAAGTTTTTCTTCTATGGCAACCCTTTTGCTTCGATTGCTTCTACTTGACCCGTTGCCGCTGGCGGAAGCGCGGATGTTAGCAGATGTGGTTTCGGGGGACGATCCATTCGGGGACATCCCGCTCGCGCTGTGGCGCGAATCTCCTTCACCCCATTCTCCTAAGTCAAATTCTTCGTCCTTTTCCCGGATTCTATCCAATGCCATTTTTGACTCTTCCATCCGCTCTTGCAGAAACAGGACGCCTTCATCGGCAGGTATAAAGCGCGGCTCTATGCCTGCCCGGTATAATTCTGAACGCCTGTCGTCCGCAAGCGAGGCGAGCGTATCCATTTGCTTTTGATAGTATCCGGTATCGTCAGCGGCATCGGACCGGGCAAGATCCCGCATGTCATCACGCCTTTTACCTTCATACATCTCGGCGGTTTCGGAGTTCTCCGACAGGATAACGATCGGGTGGCCATCACGTCTTTTAAAGGAGTTGCTCCATTCTTCGCCTAGCTCTTCTGGTAGAGGGTCAAGGATATACATCGCTTTATTGATGGGATCGAAGACCTCAACCCAATAATGCTCGCCCGATCTGAATTCTGCCGACATAATACGCAGAGGTATCTCCTCTCTGATCAGCCTCCGGGCAAGTTCACGGCAATAGACCCTGCTTGAGAAGGTCTCAATCCAACCGCACCAGCGCCTTGTTTCATATAGCATATCTTCATATAACTTCAACCGTCCGACGGGCAGATCATCTCTATTCACGCCGCTTGCGCTCTGCCGCCAAAACCGCCCGTCATCCTCTTTGTAACTTTCGAGGGCCATCCCATTCGGGGACACCCCTCTTCCGCCTTCGCTCCTCAACGCGGAATCGCCGCTCGAGCTTCGACGGACAGGCGCCGAGTCGCGCTTCTCACCGCCATCGGCTGGGGCAGCGCCTTCTGGATCGTTCCCCATTAAACCGATCCCCTCCGGCACCGAGAGGCGCAGCCGGAACATCTGTTCTTCGGAAACGACGCGTCTCTCCTCATCAAGACTAAACCTCCATAATTCAGCCGCGCTCAAATCGCAATGCTCTTTGACGCGGCTTGCCAGCGCGGTCAGACCTATTCGCCGCAATAAATCTTCCGTCAATATGCCGCTCGACCTCCTAAAGGCGAGGCACGTATCGAAATTTCCATCTGACATGTTTAATAAACCATCGATTTTGTTAAATACTTCATTCCTTAATTCCGGAGAGGCGAAGAAATGCCCGTCAGAGGCCATAATCACCAAAAGCGACGCGGCCAACGCGAAATTTTCCAGATCAAAAATTCCATGATGGTGTTCTTCGCTGAGCGCCGATAATTTTTGCCAGCATTCACGCACATCTTTTAAGAATCGGAAATCTTGTTCACTTATGTTGTACGCAAAGAGCGAATCCTTTCCCTTGGCTCTGCCTAATAATTTTAAATCTTTCTCGTAACTACTTAAAGCTCTGCTCCGCATATCTTCATCTGTGCCGAATTTCGCTAGTTTTACGGCGGCTACCACATCCATTACCGCATCCGGCCCTTCGAAGATGTCTCTATATTTTAACCTTAAATTGGACCTCAATTTTTTTAACGCTTTTTCCTGTAATTGCCGTATGCGTTCCTTGGTCACTCCTAACTTAAGCCCTACTTTTCCCAACGTCGAGTGCTGATCATGCAAAACCAAAAGGAGCCTGCCCTGCAGCGCCGTTAGGGTCGCGTCAAAGACCTCGGCGCATCGTTCGGCGATATGCAGCGCCTCAGCTATGTTGGAAGGATCTATTCCCCGTATATCAGCCGGCACAAATTTAGATTCGCCCACTTCTTCATCTCTTTCTTCGCTAACCGGTTTATCTAACGACTCGACAGTCTGCGCGACATTGTGCAGTTTCGCCAAATCACTTGTCCCCATGCCGAGCTCTTCCGCTAACTCGTCATCGGTAGGAGCGCGCCCTAATCTATTACCAAGCAGCTGCCGGATTTTCTTCACATGCTTAGCTTCATACCACACATGCACGGGCCGCCTTACGCTGGAACCATAATTCTCAATTTCTCTAGTCATCGCGGCTTTTATGTGCCACACCGCATGTGTAGAAAACAGAACATTTTCTTTGATATCGAATGTCTTAATCGCCGCGAGCAATCCGCCTGTCTGCCCTTCTCCTTCTATGTTGAGCGAACCTATAACGCCAACCTGAAAGAGATCCTTCCGTAGTTCATTATCTCCGCCGCAATATTTCCGTGCCCTTTTTATCACCAATCCTATATTGGTAGCAAGCATGCAATCGCGGCATGCTTCTTTTAATCTTTCATCATCACTGAGCGTTATAACCTTTAAAAGTAAATACTGCTCACGTTTACCCAGATAGAAAGATTTAGCATTCGAGCCGTGCTCTAAAATTTTCCCAATATCCGAAGGCACGCCCTTCTCTCTTGCTACCCTGTCTAATATCTGCCTTGCTAACGCGATCTCTCTTGTGGAGAGCCTATCTCCACTGGGGTCGTCGCGAAAATACGCCGGCCGGTTTTTATCCAGAATAACGATCGCCTTGGATGTGCCGCTCCCGCGAGATGATGCTCCAACCTCTTCGCTAACATCCTCCGCGCCGTCGTCTAAATATCCATATTCATCATCTTCGCCGATATCGAAGGCGCCTTCATCCTCATCAAAATCCTCTTTCCCGCTCGCCGAGGCGCGAGGGGTTTCATCTCGCGTAGTATCTGGGGACGGGCCGTTCGTGAACGCCTCACCAGAAGTTTCCAGTCCTGTATCGGATTCAGAAAATAGCGTCCTCTCCGCGATCTTTTGGTGCGGGAAGATGCCGTTTTTTAGGGTGCTCCTCAAATTGCGAACCCGCGCTTCCGGCGACGGAAGATGGGCCATTAAAAACGGGCATTTCTCAATAACCTCTTTATCCAATAGCGATTCCGGCCCCATTAGTTCTTTCCAGACCTCTATCGTGCTTAAAGCTTTCGATGGGTCGAATCCCGCTTCCATCGAATAATGCATCGCCTCGGTATCGGTTTCAAAAATTTCTTTTTCGGCGAATTCAATCAAATTCTGAAGTTCAACCTGTGTAAAAAAACTTCTTTCCTTCTGCCGTCTTATGCCCGCTAAAATAGCGTTAAATTTCGACAACCTCCCCTGCCTTCTCAGCTGCATCGCTATTATACGGGCAAATATAAAAGCGATAACGTCTTCCGGCATATGGAGCGATAATACTCCAAAGCCGATTTTGTTTTCTCCATCTAATTTAGCAACCAATTTCTTATCGCTTTCAGAGTCCGGCCTGACAAAATGAAAGCTGATCGTCTTATCGGGGTCAAAGCCTTCCAGCTGCCGCAATGTCTGCAATAAGTGTTTACCCGCCTTATTTATACGGTGGATATTGCTTCCATAAATGAGCGTCGCGGCAGGCCCTTCTTTCCACCAGGCAAAGAAAATAGACACAAACATCTCTACGGCATGGAGCAGCGATCTTAAAGATATCGAAGGCCTCTCACCCAGGAATACGAATAATAGATACTTGGACGATATCCTTATCTTCTCTTTCAGCGTTTTTTTGGACCTGAAAGGAGCGAAGACTGTATTCGGCCAAAATAGCAAGAGACCTGCCTTGCGCCCGAGCAGTTCCGGAAATCGCCTTACATCAATCCCCGCTTTAAGAAGGACATTTAACCCTTGAGGCCTCTTTACGGGCCCTATATCCGACATCGCAAAGATGCATTTTCCGATGCCGTTTTCAGCGATCAACTGCGCGCATTTCGCGCACGGCTCCAACGTAACCGCAATCGTAGCCCCCCTTAACTCATTTTTTCTGCCTTTCGATATCGCCTCGTGTATGGCGGAGCGCTCGGCATGGATGCTCCTCGCGGGGGAAGTTTCGCCGAGCGCCTTCTTCCTGCGTATCCCTCTTGAAATCTCCCTGCCCTCTCTATCGAAGATTATTGCAGCCGTGGGGAGATCCTTCATCTCCGGAGCATATTTATTTTGCCGCGCGTATCTAATTACTTCGAGCATATAATGTTTTTCTGCATCTTGGGAAGGTTCATTCGGGGACACCCCTTTTCCGCCTTCGCTCCTCAACGTGGAATCACCGCTCGAGCTTCGGCGGACAGGCGCCGAGGCGCCGGCGGCGACGGGTTCCGCGGCCGGCAGGGTACCTGGGAACGCCTCTTCTATTGATTTTATTCGATTGAGATGCGTCGTTACCATATCAGGGTGTTGGAAGAAACCGGCCGGCATGATTGTGAATTTCGTATCGGGATGGTTTAAGGCGTAATCGCGCGTTTCCTGCTGGAATATATCGCTGTGAGCTATTATTGGAGCAGGTATGCTCGAGCCAAAATTATTCTGATACGCTCTTATTATGGGGTCAGAATCTGATACTACGGGAAATTGATTTAGGCCTAAGTTGAGAGCCGTTCCAAAAGCGACTGTATCAATGGGATGCCAGACGGCTTCTTGCCATTCATTGTCACCGAATAATCCATGTCCTGCTTGGTAGGGCACACTAAAGTGTGCCCTACTGCTACTGCTAAAGTGTGCCCGACTGCTATGAACAGTAGAGGTCCCCGCAACGGCTTTTGCGCTTGGTCTAAACTCATGCTCGCGGGAATCTATAACTTCCTGAACTTCGCCTTCTCTGGTGACATAAGCGATGTACCGTCTTTTCCCGTCAACCGTGCAAGGTATGGAAAATATCCCATCTTCTTCACGGCGTTTCATATCGAAAGATATCGACACTCCATTGGGAGAAGTTTCGGGATCGTCGATTACGGATACGTCTTTGCCATGAGTCAGCATCGCGACCGCGACCTTCACATCGCGCACATCTTCATCCTTGGCTGTAATGGGTCTAAATATATCTGGCGGGCTCAAATGGTCATTTGGATATGCCCATGATAGGTCATAGGCAATAAAGGATAAAACAAGAGTTACTGCTATTGTTTTACAAAGTCTCGTATGAGGAAATTTTAACATATTAACGTTTATTGTCCTTAAAATTGATTTCTTTAGGATGTATTTATAACTATATCATGAGAATAATGATAGTCAATGATAAATATCTAAATTTTTTATTACTTAACTTAGCACAAAATTGAGCAGATGAATGGCAGGCTGATGGATGGATACGCTGACTACGCGAAATATTTTGATGTGACGGTGTCCCACTTATTCTGGGACTTGAGGATAAGGTCGCAGACCTCGCGCACAGCGCCTCTTCCGCCTGTGTTGGAGGTGATATGGTGCGCTATATTTTTTACTTCGCTGACCGCGTTTGGAACCGAGACGGCGAAGCCGACGCGTTTTAAAACAGGGATGTCTATCAGGTCATCTCCTATGAAGCATATCTCTTCGGGGGCCAATCTGAATGACCTTAAAATTTTGTTGAAAGGAATGAGTTTATCTGTATAACCGTGATAAACCTTAGCGACCCTGAGGTCCCGGCCGCGTAATTTTACAATCCTCGATTTTTTCGCGGTGATTATGACGCTTTTTATGCCGGCCCTGTTCAGGAGCGTTATACCGAAGCCGTCCTGAACGTCGAAAAATTTCAATTCGTCACCGTAGATTGAATAGATGATGCGGCCGTCGGTCATCACGCCGTCTATGTCAAAGATTAAGAGATTGATCCGCTTGGCCTTGTCGAGAATCTCTCGGCTTATCATAAAATTGTGTATAAGTAGCCCAGGCTTAAGCCTGGGCTACTTAATCATACAAGTCCTTGGCTTATCATACAAGTCCGGCCTTGAGCAGGTCCTGAACATCAACAAGGCCTATCGGCCTTCTTCGATCGTCGACAACGGGTATCTCATCAATCTTCTTCGAGCGAAGTATGTCGAATGCCTCGGCCGCCAGCCGATCTTTTTTTATTACTGTTGGATTTTTGGTCATCACGTCCTTGACCTTTCTCTCGATGAGACCTGTATCTATCTCCAGATTCCGCCTCAGGTCTCCGTCCGTAAATATCCCGATGAGACGGCCCTTGGAGTTTACGACGCTCGCGCTTCCCGCGCGCGACCTTGTTATTGATAGGAGGACCTTTTTGACTTTTGCGTTTTCGTTCACAATAGGATTGGCACTACCTTTACGCATTATATCGCTCACTGTCAGGATTAGCCTTTTACCCAGTACGCCGCCGGGATGGAAGAAGGCGAAATCTTTTTCTTTGAACCCTTTCTTATCCAAAAGCGCGACGGCCAATGCGTCTCCCATCGCGAGCATGACAGTAGTGGATGTAGTCGGCGCAAGGCCCAGGGGACAGGCCTCCCTCTTTACGGAGACGTCAAGCGTGTAATCAGCGGCCCTCGTCAGCGTTGACCTGGAGTTTCCTGTCATGGCGATCAGTTTCGCGCCTATCCTTTTCACTATGGGCAGAAATTTCACGATCTCTTCCGTCTCGCCGGAATTCGAAAGCGCGAGTATTATATCTTCTTTCGTAACCCTTCCCAGATCGCCGTGAAGCGCCTCCGCAGGATGCAGATATAATGACGGCGTCCCTGTGGAGGATAGCGTCGCTGATATCTTTTGGGCGACGAAACCCGGCTTGCCCATGCCGGTCACTATGACGCGGCCTTTCGTTTTATATAGCGCGTTTACCGCTTTCTCGAAATTAGAATCCAACCTATTCGCAAGGCGCGATATGGCATCGCGCTCAATCCTCAGGACCCTTTTCGCTATTCTTAGAGACATTATCTCACTGCCTTTTCTATTTTTTTCAATTTCAATAACATCGCCGCCACATCGCCCAACTTCATCATGTTCGGGCCGTCGCTTAAGGCCTTATCGGGCGACTCGTGAACCTCGACAAAGATCCCGTCCGCGCCGCAGGTCAGGGCCGCCATCGAAAGGAACGGTATGAATCTTCTCTCGCCGCCGGAGACATCGCCTTTACCTGCTGGTGTTTGGACCGAGTGAGTGGCATCGTATATGACGGGGTAACCAAAATCTTTCATGATCATTATTGACCTAAAATCGGAGACCAAATTGTTATATCCGAAACTCGTCCCTCTTTCGGTCAGGATAATCTTTTTATTGCCGGCCGATTCAATTTTTCTAATGACGTGCTTGATGTCCCAAGGAGCGAAGAACTGCCCTTTCTTCACATTCACGACTTTCCCTGTCCTGGCCGCCTCCACGATTAAATCTGTCTGGCGCGAAAGAAATGCCGGTATCTGAATCACGTCCAAAACTTTCGCCGCCTCTTTTAACTCGCTCCTACAATGGATGTCGGACAATACCAGAACACCGAGATCATCCTTTATCCTTCTTAATATTTTTAGGCCCTTTTTCAAACCCGGCCCTCTATAGGAATTTATGGATGTGCGATTTGCCTTGTCAAAACTCGATTTATAGATGAAGGGTATGCCTAAACCCGAGGTTATATCTTTAAGGGCCTTGGCGTGCTTGAACGCGGACTTTTCGGATTCTATCACGCATGGCCCCGCTATGAAAACGAACGGATTCCCTCCGCCTATCTTTATTTTGCCGGCTGCGATCTCTTTAGTCATATACGAACGCGACCTACTTCTCCCTTTCCTTCAACAACGCGTCTTCGACGCGCTTCAAATCATCGGGTGTGTCGACGCCGACTGTGTCGAACTTTGTCTCGACTGTCTTTATCTTATAACCGTACTCGAGGACCCGCAACTGCTCCAGTTTCTCTGCCCTCTCCAAAGAAGATTCAGGTAGATTTCTGAACGTGAAGAGAAAATCTTTGGTAAAGGCGTAGAGCCCTATATGCTTATAATATATGGGCCTCTTCGCCTCATCGAGTTCGCCTGTCCTGTTATAAGGTATGGCGTATCTCGAGAAATATAACGCGTACCCGTTCTTGTCAATTACGACCTTCACGACGTTAGAATTCGTCAATTCCGAAATATCATCTATCTTTTTTATAACCGTAGCCATCTGCGCTTTCCGCTCATTCTCCAGGGTAATAACAAGATTATCTATCATTATGGGTTTTACGAGCGGCTCATCGCCCTGAATGTTCACTGCTATTTTAATATCTAAAGGATTGACGACCTCAGCGAGCCGATCTGTGCCGGACGGCTGGTCGGGCGATGTATATATGGCCTTCCCGCCGAATCCTTCGACTACCTTTAATA
>MHFL01000060.1:22573-23947 GCA_001804165.1 Omnitrophica bacterium RIFCSPLOWO2_01_FULL_45_10
TGAATGACCGGTTTTCCCAGAAGGTTTGCCAGCACCTTGCCTTCAAATCTCGTTGCTCCCCACCGAGCTGGTATGATTCCCATCGCTTTCATAATTCGCCTTTCATTTATTTCTTTCTTATCTCAACCCTTATCCTGTCCAGAAGTTCCTCAGGCGTAACTACCGCTATCCCGATCTTGCCTACTACAATCCCAGCCGCGCAGTTCGCGATGTGCGCCGCCTGAATGGGAGTGGCGCCCGAGGCCAAAGATACCGTATAACTCGCGATGACAGTATCGCCGGCGCCGGAGACGTCGAAAACCTCTTGAGCCATTGTCGGGATGTGTGTCATCTTTTTATTTTTTTGAAATACCGCCATGCCGTTTTCGCCCAACGTGATGAGCGCTATTTTGCATTTCAGTTTCTCCAACAATCTCTTTCCCGCTCTTTGAAGGCTACTACTATCTTTTATCTCGAATCCGACTGCCTTTTGGGCCTCGTGATTATTGGGCGTTATCACGCTTATTCCCTTATAGTATCTGATATGTTCCTCTTTGGGGTCGACTGATATTATTCTTTTGTAACGCCTTGCCGCGGGAATTATCCTGCGCAGCAGTTTAGGCGTTATGACCCCTTTGCCGTAATCCTCTATTATTAAAGCGTCAAGGTCTCTAACGGCATTATTCACATAATCAGCTATTTTCGACACAAGGCGATCGCTTAAACCATGTACCCCCTCCCTGTCTATCCTGACAACCTGCTGATGCTGGGCGACAACTCTCGTCTTCAGAGTAGTCGGCCTTGATCCGTCCACGAATATCCCACCGGTATCAATGCCTTTTCGCTCCAGATCCTCCTTTAATTTCGCGCCGCGCTCATCGTCGCCTATTACCCCCACCAGATTTACACCCGCTCCCAAGGACCGAAGGTTGTTTGCCACGTTTGAGGCCCCCCCGGGCATGAAATTTTCATTACGTACCCACACTACCGGAACCGGCGCCTCGGGTGAAATTCTCGAAACGTCGCCCCAGATAAATTCATCGAGTATGAGGTCTCCTACGACGAGAACCTTGGCGTCTTTGAAGTTGGATATTATCTTTTTAAATCTGGGGAAATCCTGCGATTTCATATTTTATACAATTTGTGAACTTATATCTCCTCGATTATCGCGCGATAAAGTAAAGGAATCATGATCTCGTGATGGCCGATGATGCTATAGCCCTTTCCGCCGCTCGACGTAGGCCGCGATAAGATATTCTGGTATGGCCTGTATTGACTAATCATGTCGAAATTGGCGGTCGTGAAATTCCTTATTTTGTATCCCAAATTCCTCGCTACCGTCACCGCTTTCAGGAATACCTCCGGCAGTATCACGGCCGAGCCAAAATTAATAGC
>MHFL01000060.1:23973-26313 GCA_001804165.1 Omnitrophica bacterium RIFCSPLOWO2_01_FULL_45_10
TCGAGCCGAGATACGCTGTAAATGAAATTCCTGAAATCCAAGAGAGAGCCCTCTCCGATCGCCTCTCCGTTCGCGGAAGGGTGCTGATGGATTATATCCGTGCCGAGCGCGACGTGGACTGTAACGGGAATCTTCATCTCGCAACCGGTCGCGAGTATGCTTAAACTCCTGTTCGGAAGTTTATCTCTAACAATCCTTCTCCCTACTGCCTCCCCTATGCCGAACCCGTCTTTAACACCCGAATTTATCGCCTCGTTTATGAGTGAGGCCGTCTCTTTTGCCATCCCGAATGTCCCGTCCACAATCCCCTCTCCGACATCCTCACTCGTTCTGCCTATCATGGCTATCTCGGTATCATGAATTATGCCTGCCCCGTTTAAAGCGACCGCCTTCACCACGCCCTTTCGCATCAAATCTATGACCAAAGGCGACAGTCCGCACTTTATCACATGGGCGCCCATCATGAATATAACCTGTTTCTTTGTCTTATGGGCCCTAACTACGCCGGAAACCACAGTTTTTAAATTTTTACTTGCAAGTATATCCGGAAGGGATTCATAAAAAATCTTAAAGGATTGCCTCTTTTCCCCTGTCTTGGCAAAATCCTTAAGCGAGACCTTGCATCTTCTTATATTTAGCGGAATGGTCTTTATCTTCGAGAGGTCGACTTTATGATATGCCATATGATTTCCTTCTAATGAATGCTTTATTTTAACAGGAAGACCCGCTTCTCGTCAATGATATTGTGCTTTGACATTTATATGCGGGTATGATATATTTGCATCTGAAAGAAAATGGAGGTGGATTATGAGAAAAAGATTAATAACGGCGCTGGCTGTTATCATCTTCACATGCCTCACAGCGGCATACGGCCAGGAGGAAAAGGAAAAAAGCGCAACCCCTGCCGCCATACCAACTTTCGCCGTAGTGTTGGGAACCGTCTCGGGCATAGATTCCAAGGACCCTTCAAAGCCGATTCTCGAGGTAAAGAGCGATGTAGACAATCAGATCCATACGATTGAAACGGCGCCATGGACTAACGTCGTAAAGGTTACGGATATAACTGAACTTAAGGCGGGCGATACGGTGAGGGTGATGACACGAAAGATTGAAGGTAATGAGATAGCTATGAACATTACTTTCGGAAAGATAAAAAGCGCTCCTTTGCCTATGCCGCTCCCGCCCCGCCCGGCTCCTGAAGAAAAGGTAAGATAAGATTCTAAACAAAAGTAGTAGTAGTAGCGCACCCTTAAGGGTGCGCTACGGTTGGTGCAGTTGTTTAAGGGCGCTCTACTCTCAAGCTGAGTATGATATTAAGTAGTAGCGCACCCTTAAGGGTGCGCTACGGTTGTTACAGTTGTGGATAACTTATATCAGATGGAAAAAGAAAAAGACATCCAGCACGAATTGGAACAACTCCAGTGGGAGTTCCTCATGCTCTACGAAATCTCTAACGCCATGAGGACCACTTTGAAACTGGACCAGATATTTTATATAATATTGACCGCCCTTACCTCGCACGAGGGCCTTTCCTTCAACCGCGCCATGTTATTCCTGGTTAATGAGAAAGAACATGTACTTGAGGGCGCGATGGGCATAGGCCCCTATTCCGGCGAAGAGGCGGGCCATATATGGCATACTCTGTCACAAACTAATATGACCCTTGACGATTTTCTCGCCGCATATGACACTTTTAAAAAGAACCCCGATTCGACATTGAACTCTATTGTGAAGGGCATGAAGATACCTTTGAGAGAAGACATGGGCGTTTTGGCGCTCACGATACTCGAGGGCATGCCTTTTGAGATACTAAAAGAGGATGCGAAAAATTCAGTCGATCCTCAGTTTCGGAAAGCCCTCAACACTGAATTCTTTGTCACGGTCCCTGTAAAGGCAAAGGATAAGGTGCTGGGCGCCTTCTTGGTCGACAACGCGTTCGATAAAAAACCCATTACGAAAGACGATGTTAAGATGCTGACGCTCTTCGCGAATCATGCGGGCCTGGCGATAGAGAACTCCCGGCTTTATGAGGAAACAGTCAATTTATCAAACATGGACGGTTTGACGAAATTATACAATTACGGCAGGTTTCAGCAGCTACTCTCGCTGGAACTGGAGAGGTCTAAAGTAAATGAAAGTCATATGAGTTTGGTGATGAGTGATGTTGACAACTTTAAAAACTACAATGACACGTTCGGCCATCTTAAAGGAGATGTGGCGCTTAAGTCGATTGCCGGCATCCTTCAAGGCAAATCCAGAAAGTTCGACATCGTTGCCAGATACGGCGGCGAAGAGTTCGCCATAATTATGCCTGATACGTCAAAAGAGGATGCTAACGTT
>MHFL01000060.1:26377-27303 GCA_001804165.1 Omnitrophica bacterium RIFCSPLOWO2_01_FULL_45_10
TGCGTTATATGAAGCGAAACGCTCGGGAAAGAACAGGACTTGTCTTTACTCGAAAAGTATGGAACGCGGCGGGCCGTTATTATTTTCTTAAGCGGCGATCTCTTCCGTCTTCTTTTTATCCTCGTCTAAAAATTTAACCGAGACTATCTTCGAGACGCCCCTCTCCTGCATTGTTATCCCGTACATAACATCCGCAAGTTCGATTGTCCGTTTATTGTGCGTTATGATGATGAATTGCGACATCTTTAAAAAGTCCCTCAACACACTCGAAAATCTGGTTATATTCGATTCATCGAGAGGCGCGTCTATTTCGTCTAAGACGCAGAATGGGCTCGGTTTGACCTTGAATATCGCGAATAGTAACGCGATTGCGGTCAGCGCCTTCTCGCCGCCGGACAAAAGCATTATATTCTGCAGTTTTTTCCCGGGCGGCCTCACTATTATCTCGATCCCTGATTCTAAGATATCGGAATCGTCAATCAAAACGAGTTCCGCCTGGCCCCCCCCGAATAAAAGACGAAAGAAATTCTTGAACTCGACCTGAATCTTCTGAAACGTCTCTATGAATAATTCTTTTGTGGTCTTATTCATCTTCTGGATGGCCTTGTGCAGAGATTCTTTCGCGTTGACGAGGTCATCCTGTTGATGTGTGAGGAACGCGTATCGCTCCTCCAGTTCCTTGTGCTCTTCGATGGCGACAAGATTAACCTGTCCCATCTTCTCTAAGGTCTCTTTCAGCTCACGTATCTGGGTTTTGAGCGCGTCCCAATCTATTGATTCTTCCAATTCCAAACGCGTATTCTCTAAATCCACCTTATATGCCTGATAAATCCTGTCTTTCAGATTCGTCTTTTTAAAATTAAGTTCCGTGAGTTTGACATCAAGGTCGCGGATTTCATTTCTTAAAGCGTCGAGTTCGCGCTCTT
>MHFL01000060.1:27324-29280 GCA_001804165.1 Omnitrophica bacterium RIFCSPLOWO2_01_FULL_45_10
CTATGCTTAATTTATCGCCCATGTCTGATTTTTCCGATTCTATTTTGGCTGACTCTTCCCGCAAAATCGTCAAATCACCGGATATGACGGAATTCTCCCGCGTAAGGGAAATTATCTCGTCCTCAAGCGTCTTTGTCTTAAGAGAGCAATCGTTCAAATTGGATAGTTTCAAAGCGCGGGATTCCTCCAATTCCCTTTTGAGCGCCTCCTCTTTCCCCAAATTATTTTTAAGCCCCGCCTCTTCTCTTGTCAGGGATTGGCTTTCAGTATTCAACGTCGCTAGCTCAAGCGCCAGGTTCTCCCTCTCGATCCTCTTCGATGAGAGCGAGGTTTGCGAATCTTCGATGAATTTATCGAGACCCGAGTTCTCTTTTTCTATCATGTTCAGTTCAGAATTTAGCCTTTCGCCCTTCTCGCTTAATTCATTTATCGATTGAGCGGTCTCGTCGATTTCCAGATTCAGCACTTCGAGTTCCTCTTTTAACTTTTTCGCGTCTTGCTCTAATGTTTCTTGTTTCGACTTCACGTTCGCGAAATTTATATCTTCCTGATGAAACGCGGCTTCTAAAGAGGATATCTCATCCTTTAAGTTTACGGCCAATCCTTTCTTCCCCTCAAGATCTGTCCTTAATGTTGAAAGAGTGGTCTCCAAATAGAAAAGTTCCGCCTTGAGGTTTTCCAGCCTATTCTGTCTGCCCACTAGCCGCAGACCGTCTGTCTCAGGAGCGGCGCTGCCGCCGGAAATCATGCCGTCGCGAAACATGAGGCCTGATTTTGTCACGACCGCAATACCGGTTGTCGCGCCAAAAGAATCAAAGTCAGCGTTATCGGCATCTTTGAGGTATGCATTTCTAAAGAAATAATCCACCACGGCCCGGAATCGACTTTCAGCGCTTACGAAATCTTTAAGGGGGAATAACCCCTTCTCGTCATTGCGAGGAGCCGAAGGCGACGAAGCAATCTCGCTTTTAGAGATTGCTTCGGCACTTTGTGCCTCGCAATGACCCTTGGAGAGTCTCTCGATACACTCAAGCGATATAAAAGTAGCTTTCCCGAGCAGATTCTCTTTCATATATCCTATAATTCGAGCGATGTCGTAATCCTTTTCAGTAATGATGACCTGCGCGTCTCGGCCTAAAAACGTATCTACCGCCTCCTCGTATCCCCTCTTAATCTTTAATAGATCGCACAAAACTCCGATCACGCCGACAAACGGACTTGCGTCTTCCCGCATTCTTGAGATTATATTCTTAACGCCTGAGGCATAACCTTCATGTCTTTTTATCTGCTCCTCCAGTATCTCGACTTTAGACCTTATCGCCGCTTTGTTGGTCTCAAATTTTGAAATCTCGCCTTTAAGAAAATCGACATCTATATCGGCCTTTTCATTCAGTTTCTTCTTCGCGTCCAAATCCCGCCTTAATAATTTAAGCCGATTTGCGAAATCCTCAAACTCTTTTCTTACCCCTTTCAAGACTTCATTCGCGTTTCCTAGTTCGCGTTCGACGGTCTCCTTTTCTATGGCAAGGCGTCTTGAGCGCGATTTCCTATTCTGGATTTCCGTCCCAAATTTTATCAGTTCATTCTTAATTCGAGTCTGGCCGGCAAGGTAGTCGATGACTTTCACCTTTGACGTTTTCACATTATTGTCGGTCTCTTCGATCTGTCGCGCGAGGCTCGTTAAGCCGAACTCCTTCTCCTTTAAAAGTTTTTCTTTCGCCCGCCTATTTTGAGCAAGGAGTGTGAGTTCGCCCTTCAATCTTTGGACAACGCCTTCAGTATTTCGTATCTTCTCATTTATGGACTCGAGCTCTTTCTTTAAGCTCTCACTTATGGCGTGAGTCTCATCTATCCTTTCTTTGTCTATCTCTATCTTGTGGAAGTTCATATTTAAAGAATTGGACATCTCTGAAAGTTTTGTCCTTAAATCAGACGACCTCTTGCTTATCTCATCGA
>MHFL01000061.1:0-14835 GCA_001804165.1 Omnitrophica bacterium RIFCSPLOWO2_01_FULL_45_10
TAGAATACGCTGCGTAATAAGGGACATATTCCTGGATAATTCCGACAATGTCAATTATATCGAAACGCAATTATTGGCCTTGAGGTCACTGGCTTTTAAAAGGGGGCGGGCCATAGCGATATGTCACGACAGAAAAAATACCGTAAAGGCGCTTGCTAAAATGCTGCCGGAGCTTAAATCCGAGGGGATAAGATTTGTCTTCCTCTCGGATTTGGTTTAGTGAGAAATCGATCATGCTGACATTGGGGATAGAGACATCGTGCGATGAGACATCCGTCTCGGTGGTAGAAGGGGAAAAAGTCCTTTCTAATGTCGTGTCGTCGAGCGTGCGCCTGCATAAGCGATATGGCGGGGTCGTTCCCGAGATTGCCTCAAGGTTTCATGTAGAATATATATTGGATGTGCTGTCGAAGGCGTTAAATAGATCGGGCAAAAGGTTAAGCGATTTTAAACTCGTCACGGTCACGAAGGGCCCGGGGCTGGTAGGGGCGCTCTTAACGGGCATATCGGCGGCGAAGGCGCTCAGTTACAGCCTGAATCTTCCGCTCGTCGGTGTCAATCATATACTGGCGCATATATACAGCGTATTTTTAAACGGCAAGCGTAAACCCAATTTTCCTTTTGTGGGTTTAGTAGTATCAGGCGGACACACGGCTCTCTTTTTTTGCGAGGATATAGGAAAGCAGAAACTCCTTGGCCAGACTCAGGATGACGCGGCCGGCGAGGCGTTCGATAAGGTCGCTAAAATTTTGAAATTAGGATATCCCGGCGGACCTGTGATAGAAAAGAGAGCGGCTCTCTCAAGAAAAAAGAAAGGCGTTACATTTCCCGCAAGTTATCTTGGGAAGGAATCGTTAGATTTTAGTTTCAGCGGGCTGAAAACCGCGGTATTATATTACGTGAATAAATTACGGGTCACGGGTCACGGGTTACGGGTTACGGACGTAAATGACATATGTTACGGCTTTCAGGAGGCGGCGCTCAATGTTTTAGTAGAGAAGGCGACGCTGGCCGCGCGCATAAAGAAGGTAAAATCGGTCGTTGTTGGCGGAGGCGTCAGCGCTAATTCACGGCTGAGAGAGAAATTTCTTGACGCCGCGCGATTCAATGGGCTCGAGGTCTATTTTCCGGAGAAGGAATACTGCATGGATAACGCCGCGATGGTCGGATTTCTCGGAGAAGAATTATATAAAAGAGGGCGCCGGTCGAATCTGTATATGTCGGCTCAAGCCGAATTTGGAGGTTATTAATGCTAAATGAATGGGTCATTCTATTTCGACTGATATTGGCAAGTGTCCTGAGCGGAATAGTCGGATTCGAGCGTGAATTTCACGGCAGGGCCGCGGGCTTCAGGACCCACATATTATTATGCGTCGGGTCAACTCTGGTCATGCTGACGTCGATGCATATCTTCGACCTTTACATCTCGAGAGCCGCCGTAGATCCCGCGAGGATCGCCGCCGGCGTACTGACAGGGATAGGTTTCCTGGGCGCGGGAACCATAATGCGTTCCAAGGCGTCGGTAAGGGGTCTTACTACCGCGGCGAGCCTCTGGGTTGTAGCGGGCATCGGCCTGGCTGTGGGCTCCGGGCTCTACTTCGGGGCTATCGCGACAACGATATTGACGATTATCGCATTGATGATATTTTCACGCGTTGAGCGCGCGATGATAAGAAAAGATTGGTATAGAACAGTTCTTGTGGAAACCAAAGAAGGTTTTAATGAATTGAAAGCGATTCGGGCCGTCTTGGCGGATTATAGGACTGAGATCACTGATTTTGAGGTTGAGCGGCCGCCGGACGGCGTTAACATGCTTCTCAAGATCGGGTTAAAATTCTATGAGTCAAAATACGGCGAACAGATGCTTCATGACCTGAGCCGCTTACAAGGAGTTAAAAACGCGAAATGGGAAGTGGAGTGATAAAAGATGGGGGTGGGTTATGATGGGAAAGAGGGATAAGAGGCAGGATGTAGAGAAGGTGCTGGATGTGGACGCGGCGATGCAGGGATCTTTGGTCTTCAGGGATCCCGTAAACCTGAGGATCAACGGGCAGTTCGAGGGGACGCTTAACATTAAAGGAAATCTGATGATAGGAGAGCATGCTGTAGTGAATGCCGACATAATCGGCGATACAATCGTAATCGCGGGAAAGGTGAACGGCAATATCACCGCGGCAAAGGAATTGAAACTCATTGCTCCCGGGTGCGTGGTCGGTGATGTGAAAACGCCCCTATTGAGCGTGGCTGAAGGCGCTATTCTTGAAGGGAACTGCCGTATGCTTTCTAAGACAGGAGCGGGGTCTCGGCCCAGAGCCGGCATGATGACGCCTGATGAACTGGCTAAATATTTGGAAGTCGACTCAAGCATGATATTAAACTGGGTAAATTTGGGTAAACTTCCGGCGGTCAAGGAAGGCGATTCATGGCTCTTCGAACGCGTTAAAATAGATGAGTGGGTCGCGGCAGAAAAAATAAAATAACTAAACAGACGGAACAAAAAACATGCCTGAAAAGTTACTGAGCATAAAGGAAGTAGCGGAGTATCTTAAGATTTCCGAAGAGGAGGTACAGCGTCTTGTGGATTCGGGAGAGATACCCGCTTATAGGATAGGGGGCACCTTCTTAAGATTCAGGAAAGAGCAGATAGATGCCGTGAAAGAAGAGGTCTCTACCGTTGAAGAGGAGAAGAAAGCGCTTGAGCCGGATTCGCCGCGCATTCCTTATGAGACAAAAGCGGGCCGGATTTCCCAAGAGCCGATCGCTCCTCAATTTGACTACACATCCGTTGAGAAGATCAAGGATTTTTTCTATTTCTACGATTTTTACATCTTCTCATTCATTGTAATCTTGTTATTGCTCTACCTCATATTCAAGTCATGACCGTAAACAGGATATTAATGGGGCTCAAATCCGGACGCATAACCATAAATAAAGCGCTCAAGGCGCTCAAGGCACTTCCCTACCAGGACCTGGGATTTGCCAAGATCGACCATCACAGAAGTTTAAGGCGCGGTTTTCCGGAGGTTATATTCGGCAAGGGAAAGACGAATGAGCAGATTTTGAAGATAGCGAAGAAGATAATCGCGCACGACGGCATACTATTGATAACGCATGCGAACTCTCAGGCATTTTCGAAATTGAAAAAACTATATCCCAAACTAAAATATTACAAAAAAGCAAAACTTATCAGTTATAGAAAAACCCCGCCGGTTATGAAAAAAGGCATTTGCTTAGTCGTAACCGGCGGCACGGCTGATATCAGCGTAGCGGAAGAGGCGAAGGCGACATTGGAATTGATGGGGAACGGGGTGAAAACCCTATACGACGTGGGCGTGGCAGGACTGCACAGGGTCTTGGATAAAAGAGAACTCCTTGAGGAAGCCAGCGTAATCATAGTCATAGCCGGTATGGAAGGCGCGCTCGCGAGCGTCGTGAGCGGCCTTATCTCGAAACCGGTGATCGCTGTGCCGACGAGCGTAGGGTACGGCGCCAGTTTCAAAGGCATAGCGCCGCTTTTAACCATGCTTAATTGCTGCTCGCCCGGCATTGCCGTAGTGAATATCGACAACGGCTTCGGCGCGGGGTACTTTGCGAGTCTGATAAATAGATGAGAATAGCGTATTTTGACTGTTTCAGCGGGATAAGCGGGGATATGGCTCTCGCCGCGTTTCTGGACGCGGGGTTTGATATGAAGACTCTTTCCAGAGAACTCGGCAAACTGAAAGTAGGCGGCTACGAAATCGCGAAACGAAGAGTCAGGCGCGGTGAAATAGTCGGCACGAAGTTCGACTGCATTATAGATAGAAAGCGGCATCTGTTTACTCGCTCATTGGGAGAGATAATAGCGTTAATAGAGAGAAGCGGCCTCAATAAAAGAACGAAAGAGATGTCTAAGGACATATTCGCGAAAATAGGCGCTGCCGAAGCAATCGTTCACGGGCTAAGGCGTAAGCGCGATATAACGCTGCATGAATTGGGCGACGTAGATTCTATTATCGATATCGTCGGCGTCGCGATAGCGCTCGATAAATTGGGCATAGACGAAGTCCACTCATCCAGAATTGTCATGGGGAGGACCTTGGTCAAGTCAGAGCACGGAAACTGGCCGATACCATCGCCCGCGAGTTTAGAATTGCTAAAAGGGGTCAGCCTTGAAATATCGGAGATAGAGGCGGAACTTGTAACTCCAACCGGTGCTGGGCTCCTAAAATCTTTGGCAAAAAGTTTTGGCTCACCTCCCCGGATGGAAACCGCGGCCATAGGTTACGGCGCGGGCGCGATGGATCTTAAAGACAGGCCCAATATGCTTCGGGTTATCCTTGGAGATACGAAAGGCCGTTTTGACGAAGATAGTATATGCATCATCGAAACGAATCTCGACGATATGAGTCCACAGGGGTTTGAATACCTGTTTGAGAGATTATTTAAAGCAGGCGCTCTTGACGTTTATACTACCGCCATTCAGATGAAGAAGACTCGTCCGGCATTTAAACTCACAGTGTTAACCGCGCCTCAAGACCGAGATCGCGTTTCATCGGTCATTTTCAGAGAAACCACAACCTTTGGCATCAGGTTTTATGACGCGAATCGATTTAAATTAAAGAAAGAATTTATAAAGGCAAGGACGAGATACGGTGAACTCCATGTGAAGACAGGACAGGGGCCCGATGGCATACTTACTATCTCGCCGGAATACGGAGAGTGCGTAAAATTAGCTAGAAGTAAGAATGTCCCATTAAAAGTGATTTATGACGAGGCGAAAGCGGCGGCAAATAAGGCGGTTAAAAGATGAAAAGAGCATCTATTTTCTTACTGGTTACTGGTTACCGGTTACTGGTTACTAATTGCATTTTTGCTGACACCATCTACACCAACGACGGCAAAGAACTGAAAGGCATAATAGTTGAGGATTATAAGGATAGAGTCATATTTTCCACAAGCGAAGGCGAGATCGTAGTAATGAAAGAGGATGTGCGGGAACTTTACTATGACAACGAGGAGGAAAATCTTATAAAACTGGCTGAACAGGCAAAGGAAAGAAGCGATTATATCAGGGCGTTTGCTTATTACGACAGGGCATACAAATTGAACCCAAAATCCAAAGCCGCCAAGGATGGCCTGGTTTTTTTGCAAGGATATCTTTTCAGACAAGAGCAAGCGAAGAAAGAGGGTGAGATCAATCGGCGTTCTGAGATGGAGCAACCCTCGGCAGGATGGAAAGAAGAAGCGCCTGAAGTTCCGAGGGTCACATTGAGGAAGGAGATAGGAATCGCTCTTGCTGGAGGGGAGGTCTTCCCCAAAGTTGAGGATCTTGTCGTTAATTCTCCCGCATACGAGGCAGGCATAAGAAAGGGTGATTCATTAGTCGCTGTCTGGGGCCGCCTGACGGGTTATCTGAGGCAGAATGAGATAATAGACATTTTGCTCGAAAAATCCGCCATGGAAATTAAGTGCATGATAGAGCGGCCTATTTCAGTCGACGTGAATCGCGGCTCAAGGGCGATTAGCGCGGACGACCTCATTGGCGCTTCATTCACAATGGAATTAGACGGCCTTACAGTCAAAGGCATTAGAGAAGGCGGCTCATCGGAAGCCGCCGGATTAAAGGAACAGGATAAGATTATATCCATATCGGGCACGGCTACCCGGTATCTCGCGCTAAAAAAGGCGATTGACCTGCTCAAGATCTCGCGAGGGAGAATGGTTGAGATCATAATAAGACGCGAAGTCATAATTTGGAGAAAGGGATAATCATATGGCTGACGAAACTAAAAGACCAAAGATAAAAAGAAGAACATATCTAATACTGAAAGGTGTTCAATTAAGGTATGTCGGATTACTTCTAATAGTGATGTTTATGACAGCCGCATTGAGTTCATACGTCATTTATTATACGACCATGATGTTCATGGGCGAAAAACTTGCCAACGTCTACCCGCAAGGCCGGCTGGTATCGATAATCAACATATTCAATTTTAGAATATTGTTGAGCATGGTTCTAATAACGCCGCTCGTTGTTTTAATCGGAATATTTGCTTCGCACAAAATAGCTGGTCCAATGTTCAGAATCGCGAGAACCCTGCGGGGTATGGCGGCAGGCGATTTAACGGCCCCTATCGTTTTAAGAAAAGGAGATGAACTCACGGATATCGCGGATGCCATCAATCATATATCAGACACTCTAAGGGTAAGTTTAAAGAATCAAAAAGAGACAATAGATAAAATGGGTTATGACATGCAAAATCTTAAGGCATTACCTCAATCGGATCGCGCGGATATTTCAGACAGTAAGCTCAATATCGACAGATTGGCCGGCGGCCTCGAACTATTATCGAAAGAACTGGATAAATATAAGTTATAAACGTATAATAAGGATGTCTTTCCGGAAAATGACTATCCCGATTAGAGCCACAATAAAAATCAGAGGATAAGATTATGAAAGACGGAAATGAAAAAAATAAACCATTAGATTGGCAGGTTCCAAAGCTTGTGGACTTGGGCGCTAAATCGGCAATAGGAGCAGCGTGTTCACCTGGATCAGGCGCGGATAGCGGTGACACCTGTGTTACCGGCACAAGCGCTGTTACATGTTCCACCGGCAACGGTGCAACATAGCGCCTCATTTACCGATAGTCCTACATAAATTCCATCCCGTAAATTCCATCCCTCACCCTTGACAATCCCGGAATATAGTGTATACTTTGTATCACCGAAAATAAAGATATGGGCCCTTATACAAAGATGTGTAAGGGCATATTAGTCTATACCAAGAGAGTAGAACTGATATAAAAAGGTGGGTTCTTATGCCAGAAGATAATGTCTTCACGGTTCAGGATGTAGCCACCTATCTAAGGATGAAGCCTGTCACCATATATAAACACGCTAAGGCAGGCAAACTTCCGTGTTTCAAAGTAGGGGCCAACTGGCGATTTAAAAAGTCAACGATAGACCGCTGGATCACTGAACAGGAAGAAAAAGAAAAGGGAAACGGTTCAAAATAATACCCAATTTCTCCGAAGATGAGATTGGGTATTATTATCTGTGCCGGTTTACAGGTTTGCAGATGGATAGTTGTAGGGCAGGTTTCCGCCTTCGCCAAGGCTTCGGCGGACAGGTAAACCTGCCCTACGAGGGAAATTTTTTAGGCTTATTATGGATAGAAGGGTAGTAATTACGGGAATCGGAGTTTTGGCATCCAACGGCATCGGCAAAGACGCGTTCTGGAAGGCCATAAGGGAAGGCAGGTCAGGGATTAAAACTATAACGCTATTTGATACTTCTACAACAAGGGCCAAAACTGCCGGAGAGGCGACTGAATTTCGCGCTGAGAACTTTTTGGGCGACAGGGGGTTGCGGACTTTCGATAGGGCTACGAGGTTAGCCCTCTCAGCGGTGAAACTGGCATTGGATGACGCAAGGTTAGAGTCTCCCTTAAGCGAAGAGGCATCTTTAATGACAGGCGTGTCGCTCGGCTCAACGCTGGGAAGCGTCTGGAGTATAAGCGAATTTGATAAGGAAGGCTTAAGAGAGGGCCCTAGAGCGGTTAATCCGGCTCTATTTCCGAATACCGTTATAAACGCGCCGGCAAGCCAGATTTCCATAAGGTTTAATATTAAAGGATTTAATACGACTATCTCTACAGGTTTCGCCTCAAGCCTCGACGCGATAGATTATGCGGTTAACTTTATAAAATTATATGATTACGACGTTGTTCTGGCCGGAGGCGTAGAGGAGTTGTGCGAGCAGACCTTCAAGGGCTTCCATAAGATAGGCCACCTTGCCGGTTCGCGCGAGGGTAAGCTAGAGATAGATTGTCCTTTCGATAAGCGCAGAAACGGCATCGTGCTGGGAGAGGGCGCGTCAATACTGATACTGGAAGAATTAAGCCATGCCAAAAAAAGAAACGCTAAAATTTACGCTGAGATTTTAGGATATGGGACTTCCTTTGATCCGCTCAGCAAGAATAGATATAGCCCAAAGGCGGAAGGCGCGACAAAAGCGATAAAATTTGCGCTGGATGACGCAAAATTAAATCCGGATGAGATAGACTACATATCGGCATCCGCAAATTCAACTTTGGATTGCGACGCGATGGAAACCACGGCCATTCATAGGGTTTTCGACGAAGGGGCGAAAAGAGCGCCGATAAGCTCTATCAAATCGATGATTGGCGATACATTTTCAGCGAGCGGGGCGATGAACGTCGCCGCGTCTATAGGCGCTATGGCTCAAGGATTTATTCCGCCTACTATTAATTACGAGGTGAAGGATAGCCGCTGCGATTTAGACTGCGTGCCGAATCAGGGCCGCGAGGCAAAGGTGGAGAACGCATTAATAAATTCTTTCACGCCAACCGGCGCGAATTCGAGTCTGGTAATAAAAGCGTTATGAGCACATTAAATTCGCTAAAAAATAAAGTAGCGATAGTAACAGGCGGTTCGCGGGGGATAGGCAAGGCGATAGTCCTTGAATTTATTCATGAAGGCGCGAAGGTTGTCTTTACCTATATTAAGAGCGATGAGGCGGCGGCAATACTTTTAGATGAGATAAAGAAGTTGGGCGGCGAGGCGTTGGCCCTAAAAAAAACATCGCGGGAGTTTTCCTCCTGTAAAGAGGTCGTCGAAGCGGCTCAAGAGAAATTCGGCTCAATCGATATACTGGTGAATAACGCCGGCATCGTAAAGGATAAGGCGCTTATGATGATGGAGCCCGCGGAATGGCAAGAGGTCATAGAGACGAACCTCACGGGATATTTCAATATGGCCAAGGCCTGCATCGTGACGATGATGAAGCAAAAATCAGGCAATATCATCAACATCTCATCAGTGGCCGGAATTACAGGGACCGCGCGACAAGCGAATTATTCGGCATCCAAGGCGGGTGTGATCGGCTTCACCAAATCTTTGGCCAAAGAGGTCGCTTCATACAATATAAGAGTGAACGCCGTGGCGCCGGGATACATCGAGACAGATATGACCAAAGAGTTGAAGCAGAAAGAAGATTTGATCAAAAAGATTCCGGCAGGTAGGTTTGGAAGGCCGGAAGAGGTCGCGAAGGCCGTATCATTTTTAGTTAGCGACAAGTCAAATTATATCACCGGGCAGGTTGTCAAGGTAGACGGTGGTTTAGCCATTTAGTTTGGTTATTTAACCCTGAATTTTTGTAAACTAAAAATTCAGGATGGCCATATTAAAATTTTACAGAGAAAATTTTAATATTAAAGGGGAGGGGTATGATACATCAGGCAAAAGAGACTCTTGAGAAAGAGATCAGATCGCTCGTCGCTGAGATATTGGAGGTTGACGAGGAGAAGATCACGCCTGAGGCGAGATTCGTCGAGGAACTCGGCATGGACTCGATGATGGCCCTGGAGATACTTGCTTCCGTTGAGAAGAAGTATAAGATCAGGATTCCGGAGGAGTACCTCACGAAAGTGACGACCCTCAACAGCATGGTGGAGATCGCGCGAGAATTAACCAACAAGAAGTAGGTTATGTCAGAGAGACGGGTTGTCATTACGGGTTTAGGCGTAGTATCGTCAATCGGCTTAGGAAAAGACGAATTTTGGAAGGGCCTATGCGCCGGCCGGTCCGGTATAAGTGAGGTAAGCATATTCGATACGTCGGGCTACCCGGTCCATAGAGCGGGAGAGGTGAAAAATTTTGAGCCCGGAAGTTTCATACCTAAGAACAAATTAAAAGGCATGGCGAGGGCCTCTCAATTTGTTGTCGCGGCGGCGAAGATGGCGCTCGAAGATGCCGGCCTCGCGGAAGGCGAACTTAAAAACACTACAACCGGAACGGTGATGGGGACAACTATGGCAAACATCCAGTCCCTTGAGCAGATAGATAAACATTGGACAGAGAAGGGCGAGGACGATGTATGGCCGATCAACATCATTAAATACCCAAGCAACTCATTATCGGATAATATCGGGTATTTCTTCGGCATCACGGGCCCGAATTATTCTATCCCGACCGCCTGCTCCGCCGGGAATTATTCAATCGGATACTCCTTCGATTTGATAAGACAAAATAAGGCGGACATAATGATTGCGGGCGGAGCGGACCCTTTCTCGCGGATAACCTTCACAGGATTTAACCGTCTTTACGCTATGGCCCCTGAGAAATGCCAGCCGTTCGATAAGAATCGAAAGGGCATGATGGTCGGAGAAGGCGCCGGCGTTTTATTATTGGAATCGTTGGATTACGCCCTTAAAAGAAATGCCGATATATACGCGGAGGTCCTGGGCTATGCCTTGAGCTGCGACGCGCATCATATGACCGCGCCGTCTATGGAAGGGATTATCCACGTTATGCGAAAAGCGCTCAAGAATGCCGGCATCAGAACCGACGAGGTCGATTACATCTCCGCGCACGGCACAGGCACGCCGGCAAACGACAAGACGGAGTGCGCCGCGGTAAAAGCGGTGTTTGGCGCTAAATATAAAGAGATACCGATGAGTTCAATTAAATCCATGCTGGGTCACACGATGGGCGCGGCGAGCGCGCTCGAGGCGATCGCCTGCTGTCTCGCGATTAAGGAAAGCATAATCCCTCCAACCATAAATTGCGAAACCCCCGATCCGGAATGTGATATAGACTGTGTTCCAAACAAGTCAAGAAATCATCCCGTCAAAGTCGCCCTTAATAACTCCCTCGCCTTCGGCGGCAACGACGCGTGCCTCGTGCTCAAAAAATATTCGAGTTAAAAATATGAATAAAGACGGGATGGTAAGGAACCTGCAATCATTTCTATTTTTTATAGGCTGGGTCCTTTCGCCATTCACCCAATGGAACGACTTATTCGTTAACATTCCCGTGAGTTATTTAATAGCGAATCTCTTATATGCTTTTGCCCGTCCGCCGTTCAGGTGGTTATTAATCGGTTCTTATGTCTTTACAAATATATTGGGGCTGCTTCTCATGTTTTTCAGCGGAAGAGCATATGTCCTGCCGGCAAAGAGTAAAATAAAAGCGGTGTTATCTTTAACGATTAACACCGCCTTATTCTCTACTCTAATCTATCTTCTCGACAAAAACGGAATACTCGCGCGTAAATGAAAGCGCGATGGCACAGTTATTTAACGGCCGCTGCTCTTCCGCTTTGCGAAACATTCCTTGCAGTATACTGGACGATCTTCTCTGGGCTTGAAAGGGACCTCACATTCTTTCTTGCACTCCGCGCATATCGCCTTGAACATCTCGCGCGGTCCGCCTCCAAATCCTCCGCCGCCACCCTGATACCCCATGCTACCTCCTTTTTTTCATCGCTTTGCTCGGTATAATATCTTGAGCTTGTCGATGAATTGTTAACTTCAGTAAAAGATCTTAGGGACTCGGGTTAACAACCGCACCCTCATTCGAACCCTGCCCTAGATCATCCTTGGACTGCATATTCTTTTTATCCAACTTTCGCTGCATCTTTTCTTCCCGCTTCTTTTTCTTTGCCAGTTCTCTCTGATATTTCTTATATGAATAATTATCTCTCGCCAACACTGCCTCCTTCTGTTTCCTGCTTTGACCACGCTATATTATACATGTGAAAGCGAGAAATAACAAGTGAAAAAAATAATATTGTCTTTTTTTCATATTATCTTTTTTTCCTTGACAACTCTGACGACGCGGTATATTGTTAGTTTAATAAAATAGGACTTTGTCATGCAACGTACCCGCGTCAAATTATCAGGGAAATTATCTTTTGCGGCTGTAAGTTTTATTACAGCCCTTTTTATTTGCTGTCTGGCCACAGGCCTCGTCTTTGCTGAAGAGGAACTCGCCATATCCAAGGCCGAGGCCTCGAGTCAATATAGCTCATATTACTCTCCATCCAAGGCGATTGACAATAACCTCACCACGACCTTCTGGAGAGGCGGAACCAGCCAGAGCACGTGGTGGCTCAACTTAGATTTAAGTAAGGGTTATTCTCTAACTAAAATCTCCATCTGGTGGCATAGCCAATCCGGCTCAAGAGACTATAATATCGAAGGCTCAAATGATTCTATCGACTGGACAACCCTATACTCTCGTTTAAGTTCAGTTGGCGGCGCTACAAATCCTTATAAAGTAACTTACTCCCTCTCCGGCTCTTATAGATACGTCCGCGTCTATATAAATAAACCTCAAGTCTTCGGCTACCAACCCGTCATCTTTGAGGTGAAATTGTATGGCCAGACTCAAGTTTTATCTATTTCAATCAATCCTAAACTTTGGGATATCGGCTCAACCGAGGTGAATAAAGTTATTACGATGAACCAAACAAATAAAATTGCCATTACTAACGATGGCACAATCCCAGAGACACTCGAGTTAAGTCTTGTCAATCCCGAAGGATGGGATACATCTACCTCCCCAGGCCAAGAGACATATGTATTAAGCGGGCTATTTTGTAATACAACTGATATCCCGACGGAATCTCGTTTTAATCAGGATGCGCAGGATGACGATGTAATTACAAAAATCCCTAAACAATCCACCAGCACAATCTTTGGTTATAGCCAGAGCACCGCTAATGGCGTAGCTATTCCTATCGGCGCCTCAAGGTCTTTATATCTACAGTTCAAATCACCAACTATCACAAAAGAGAAAGGAGGGCGGGATATCGCGGTAATCGTAAGTTGTCAGGTACCATAAAAAAGGAGGAAACAAAATGTTGAATAAAGGGAAATCAATAATTACAATGTTGATGGCAGGATTATCGTTTCTTGTCGTATCATCAACACTGGAAGCGGCCCAATCTGATACTTTAGCCGTAAAGGTAACCATTGCGCCATCGATAAGCGTAAACATTACTGAGGATACGCTTTCCTTTGGCTCAGTATCAGCAGGAAGCACAACTGTCTCATCAGCCGCGGCTACTGTCACTAACAATGGAAGCGGAGTCAATGAGACATATTCATTGTCTCTTACTAACCCGTCCGGTTGGACAGCGTCTCAGACTGCTCCTGGAGCGGAGACCTATGTGCTCAATGCCGCTTTCTCTAACCTCGCGTCAGGTATAACGTGGGGCGAAGCGAATCACGCTCTTTCTACGTCGCCGGTTGCTTCTACCGCTACAAAGTTTGCGGGTGACCAGACAGGCGTGAGCGTGCCTTATAATGCCGCCAGAAAACTCTGGTTCCAGTTTAAGGCGCCCACAGCCACTAACGTCGGGACTGAGCAGAGCATAGTTATTACAGTTACAGCCCAGGCAAGTTAAACCATTTAGTCATTGCGAGCGACCCTGAGTAAAACGAAGGGGAGCGAAGCAATCTCCTAATGGCTTCATCGAAAGGATAATATGCTTAAAGGGAATATCCTTTTAGGATTATTTCTTGCTATCGGACTGTGCCTTAGTCCGCCGAAGGCAAATGCCGCAGGACTAAGCACTGGCTTTAGCGAGGTAAAAATAGAGAATTTAGAAATAGGCAAGTCCTACAGCACAAAAGAGACTGTTGGCTTGCCATTAGTGGTAGTTAATACCGGCGACGAGCCCGTTGATTTAAAGATGGAGTTGCTTTTACCTCAAGAATCAGAATTAAAAGAGGGCTTTGAGCCGATACCTGATCTTTCATGGATAAGGTTAGAAAGAACAGAGTTTAAGGAGATAGAGCCGAACGAGCACGCTACAAGCGACGTAATAATCTCTATCCCTCCTGACCCGCGATATCAAGGTAAGAAATATCAGGTCTTTATCTGGTCGCATACGGTTGGAGGAAGAATTGGAGTGGGCTTAAAGAGTAAATTACTATTTACAATAGCAAAGGCCAAAGAGAACGAATGAGGATATTAGCGGTAGGCATATTACTGATTGCTGCGCTTCTCACGAATTTTCTCGCAGAAGACCCTGTTTTTGCCGACACAAGTGACAGCGTAACTATTCTAGTAACTGTCTCTAGCGCAATAACGACAGCGATCGATTATACCTATGACGACATCAACCGTTTGGAGAGCGTGAGGGATACCAATACAAGCACTGCATATACCTATGACGAAGTTGGAAATATCATAACCAAGACTACGGGGGAGAGGGCGCCTTAAGCAAGATGAAGACGAGATTAGCAATCATAATCTTTGCGTTGTTAGTCGAGGCCGTAATAAACACACCCGGCTCAGCGGAGGTTAATGGCCCGGGGTGGATTCTCGGACAAGCGGAGCCTGTTTCACCAGAGGAAGCCGAGGCATATTACGAGAAAGCATCCCTCGAAAGGTCAGGTAATAAGGCGCTCAGCGCCTTTACTGCTAGCGAAGCGATAAATACCGCTTCTCCCACAGCAATAACCCCTGAGATTTCCGAATTGGCGCGAGCCTTACACCATGATCCGAAACTAATTTATGACTACGTTCACAACAATATCGATTATGTCCCATATTTCGGTTCGCTCAAAGGAGCCACCCTAACACTGCTTGAAGGCTCCGGGAATGATTTTGACCAGGCATCCCTATTGATTGCTCTATTGAGGGCAAGCGGTTACACCGCGAATTTCGTCTATGGTAAAAGGATCCTTTTTGATGTGAATCTTGCGCAGTGGTTAGGCGTGGTGGATTGGTTATTCACAAATCGCGAAGCCGTTACGAATCTTGCCATACAGGTATGGGGTTTGGGAGGCATCCCGCTCGCAAAGCTCAGTAGTTTTGAATTGCTTGCGAATGGTGTCTGGGTCAAGGCGACGATCGATGGGACTGATTATCTATTTGACCCCATAGATAAAAACTACACTTATAAATCGAAAATCGATATCGGCTCTGCCACAGGATATAACCGTAGTGATCTTATTAATGCCGCGACGACAGGAGCGAACGTAAGTAGTGACTCAGTCCAAAATCTTAATCAAACAGCCCTTAATAATAAACTCAC
>MHFL01000061.1:14849-15463 GCA_001804165.1 Omnitrophica bacterium RIFCSPLOWO2_01_FULL_45_10
AACTTGACTCAATATTCCACAACGCTTCCTTATATTCAATCAGTTATTGCCGAGTGGGTAGAAGTGCCGGCGTCTTACATTGCCACCCTGCGGATACAACACGTTGGAATTGATCATACGTTCGAGATCCCAGAGATAACCGCCAAGCGGCTAACTATTACATATGCCGCCGGTAGTTTTACCCCTGAATTACGATTAAACGGCGCATTAATAGCCACAGGCAATAGCACGACTCAGGGTAATAAATATGATCTTACCCTTTCCATAGACCATCCCTATGCGTATAAGAATGGAACGTATGCGGATCAGACCAGCACTCACAAATGTGTGAGCGGCTCAACATACGCGATTGTATCAGACTTTTTTGGAGGACCAAGAGACGGCCTTATCCGTAGTCGTCAAAAAGAGTTAAGTCAGAGTCTGGCAAATGGATTACCTGATACCTCAGAACAGGTGCTTGGCGAAACGCTCAATGTCATGGGATTAACATTTTTGAAGGAAACATCATTGACCGATCGCCTTGCAGCTGAACTCGCAGATACCATATTTAACCGCCATCATGCTATAGGTCTGATGGCCCAAGAAGCAGGTTATTATATCGATGTCAAAACGGC
>MHFL01000062.1:0-883 GCA_001804165.1 Omnitrophica bacterium RIFCSPLOWO2_01_FULL_45_10
ACGCTCAACATAGAATTTGATATATTAGGGAAATATGCGGCCCGGCTCCTCAAGGAAGTCCCGGCTGCGGGCAACGTGACAGAAGAGTTTTTGCGGGAGAAGGGTTTTTTGAGCAGATAAATTTGGAAAATCTTTCTTTTTGTGGTATATTGAATAAAAATGGAGGAGAAAATGGCAAAGAAGATATTACTGGCTGTAATCATTGCTCTTATAGCATTGAACTTATCATCGCCGGCATATTGCGATAACGCGATCAAAAAACTGGGCCGCGGCGCATGCAATGTCATAACATCGCCTTTTGAGATAATCGAACAGACGAAAAGAGTGAATAATTCCGACGGCCCCATGGCAGGCTTCACTTACGGGCTTTTGAAAGGCATCGCGATGACAGGCGTTCGGGCCGTAGTCGGCGTCTATGAGATCGCGACCTTCCCGATACCGCTTCCGAAGGCCTATCAGCCGATCCTGAAAGACCCAGAGTTTTTTTTCGAAGACATGAACTGGTAGTATAAAATTTTTCGGCCTCCCCGCTTAGGCGGTTACTTTCGGGCGTTGCCTCCGCTTGTCGCGAATTCGCATTAGGCATACGAATTCGCTGTCGAAAATTTTCGATGGCCAATGAACCTGCCAAAAGTCTCGCAATTGAGCAGTTTCCTTGGCCTTTCTGGATCGCCGTAAGGTATCAAAAATTTTAAGAGTCGCTCCGACAACGCCCGAAAGTTCCGCCACGACATGAGCCGAAAAATTTTACTAGAGTATACTGGGGAAATTTTTTCGGGTGACGCACGAAGGATTTTGTGAACGGCCATTAGAATTTTTTCGGCATAGTCAGTATATCACGAGGTGCGCAAGGATTTACGTTGAGCGAATGCGGGAACTGACC
>MHFL01000062.1:948-1094 GCA_001804165.1 Omnitrophica bacterium RIFCSPLOWO2_01_FULL_45_10
GAAAAAATTCAGGCCAGGAACAAAGGCCTTCGCAATTAGAGCGGAGCCGAAAAAAATTCCTACTCCTTTTCGGCTTGCCACTTATTCCTCTCCATGCTAAAATAGTCTTTTAAATTGGGGACACATCCCATTTTCCTAAAACCCGA
>MHFL01000062.1:1219-4018 GCA_001804165.1 Omnitrophica bacterium RIFCSPLOWO2_01_FULL_45_10
CGTTTTCACGATTGAGCTTCGCGGGGATAGGTATCATATGTATATGGAAGATATAAATACCGCTGACAGACTCAAGCGATTGCAGGAGAGAATCGATTATCATTTCAAGAATGAAAAATTTCTTACCGAAGCGCTCACCCACCCATCCTTTGCTTACGAATCCAGAAATAAGGAAACCTCTGATAATTCAAGAATGGAATTTTTGGGCGACAGCATCCTTGGCATGGTTGTTGCCGAGCGTCTTTATAGAGAAAATCCGACACTTTTTGAAGGAGAGCTGACAAGGCTGCGCTCCCTGTTGGTAAATAGAGACCACCTTGCCGGGAAAGCGAAGGAACTCGGGATTGGCGAATGTCTGCGCGTAGGGAAAGGCGAGGAGAAGACGGGAGGGAGGAGGAATCCGGCTAATCTGGCAGGGGCTCTTGAAGCGCTGATCGCTTCGATATATCTCGACTCGAGTATTGAAGAGGCCAAAAGTTTTATCCTTCGAGTGATCTCCTGAAGAATGAAAAAGCGCGTTCATATATATTACTCGGGTTCAGTCCAGGGGGTAGGATTTAGGTTTACGGCTGAACGCCTGGCGAATTCACTGGGATTGACCGGTTGGGTAAAGAACCTGAGGGACGGTAGAGTCGAGATATTATGCGAGGGCAAGGTTTCGGCGATAGAAGAATTCATGGAAAAGATAAACAGCATATTCAAAGAATATATTCGCGATTCTGATGTCGAATGGGGTGAGGCAACAGGCGAGTTCAACGGCTTCGGAATAGGATACTGATGTGGTATGCGTCATTGTGTCATAGCAGACATACACGGTAATCTGGAGGCGTTTCAGGCGGTTTTGGAAGACGCCTCGACAAAAAAAATAGATAAATTTTTATGCATCGGCGACGTAGTGAGTTACGGCGCGGACCCGAATGCGTGTATCAGACTTGTGAAATCCATTCTTCCCGCGGCGCTTGTCGCGGGAAATCACGAATGGGGCGTTTTGGGGCTTTTAGATTCGGATTATTTTACTCCATTGGCCCTGGAGGCGATCAGCTGGACGTGGAAAAAACTTGCTCAAGATGAATTGGATTTTTTAAAATCATTTCGTCTCTTATATGAAGATGGAGACATAACGCTGGTTCACGGCACACTGGAGGATCCGGAAAAATTTAATTATCTGAGAGATATATCGGATGCCTATGCCACAATGAGTTTGATGAAAACTAGAATAGTTTTTGTGGGTCATACGCATGTACCGGGTTTTTTCCATACCGAGAATGGAAGGATAGGCACGGCTTTAGCCGCATCCAAGATAAAGATTGATAGAAATGAGAAATATATAGTGAACGTCGGAAGCATAGGCCAGCCGCGCGACAACGATCCCCGCGCGTCTTATGCAATTTATGACGACGAAACTAAATCTGTCGAGATTCTGCGAGTTGAATATGATATTGAAAAAGCGAAAGAGAAGATATTGGATGCCGGTCTTCCATCAAGGTTAGGTTACAGGTTATTACAGGGTAGATAAAGTCGAGCATGCAAAAGAAGGGCGCGAAGTTAGAGATAGAGAGATTGAGAGAACTCATAAGGCGCCATGACTATCTTTATTACGTTTTAAATAAGCCCGAGCTCTCCGATACGGAATACGACCGCCTATATAAACGGCTGAAGGAATTGGAAGGAGATCATCCCGACCTTATCACGGCCGATTCGCCGACGCAAAGGGTCGCGGGAGAGCCGACGAAAGCTTTTCCCGTAGTAAGGCATATCTCTCCGATGCTCAGCATGGATAATACCTATTCCGCGGATGAGATGAGAGACTTTGACAAGAGGGTGAAGAAAAACGTCAAAGACCCAAGCAAGGTTGAATACGCAGTCGAGCTGAAATTCGACGGCGTAAGCGTATCGCTTTTATACCAAAATGGGCAATGGGTTCGCGGCGCCACGCGAGGCGACGGATTTCAGGGCGATGACGTTTCGAATAATCTCAAAACCATCCGGGCCATTCCGCTCTCTTTCAATGAGGATAGAGGGAGATTCCCTAAGTCAATCGAGATTAGGGGCGAAGTATACATGACGAAGAAGGCGTTTGAGGAGATTAATCGAAAAAAAGAAAAGGCAGGCGAGGAACTTTTCGCTAATCCCCGGAATGCGGCGGCTGGCTCGCTGAAACTTTTGGTTCCAAGGTTTGTAGCCGAGCGGCATCTCGATAGTTACATTTATGGAATGGGTCATTGTGAAGGAATGGAATTCAAAACGCATGTCGAGGTCCTTGAATATTTGAAAAGGCGCGGTTTCAGGGTGAATCCTCACCTTAAACTCTGCAAAACAATAGAAGATACAATAGAATACTGCGATTCATGGGAGACGAAGAGGAAGAATCTGGAATTTGAAATCGACGGAATGGTATTGAAGGTGAATGATTTGTTTCAGCAGAAAGAATTGGGCCAAACCTCGAAAAGTCCGCGCTGGGCCATCGCCTATAAATTTGCCGCGGAAAAGGCGCTTACAGAAATAAGAGATATAATAGTGCAGGTAGGCAGGACAGGCACCATAACTCCCGTGGCTATTTTGAAGCCCGTTCATCTTTCGGGGACAACTGTCTCGAGGGCGACGCTTCATAACTTCGATGAGATAGAAAGATTGGACGCGAGAGTAGGCGATAAGGTATATGTGGAGAAGTCCGGAGAGATAATACCAAAGGTCCTGAGCGTAGCGAAAGAGAAAAGGACGGGGAAAGAAAAGACCTTTCTTGTGCCGTCAAAGTGCCCGGCGTGCCTTTCCACGTTGGCCCGCGAGCCAAGCGAGGTA
>MHFL01000062.1:4081-5334 GCA_001804165.1 Omnitrophica bacterium RIFCSPLOWO2_01_FULL_45_10
TCGAGAGACGCCATGGACATCGAAGGCATGGGCGAGGCCGTGACCAATCAACTTGTTGACAAGGGTTTGATAAAGGATCACGGGGACATATTCAGTCTGAAGGCCGGTGACATTAAGAATTTGGAGAGGATGGCTGAAAAGAGCGCTCAGAATCTCATCGACGCCGTCGAAAAGAGTAAGATGAATGATATCAATCGGCTCATCTACGGCCTCGGTATTCGCCACGTCGGAGGGCATGCCGCATGGATATTGGCAAATCATTTTAAATCAATAGAAAAGTTAGAAAGGGCATCCGTAGAGGAACTCACGAATATAGAAGGGGTTGGGCCCGTTGCGGCCGAGGCGATACGCAATTTTTTCCAGAATAAGGAAAATTTGAAAGTATTAAAAAAGTTGAAGGATGCCGGCCTTCGAATGTCAAGGCCCAGGGAGATGGGCACGGAAGGGAAACTTAAGGGGAAGACAATTGTGGTAACGGGGACGTTGAGTTCTTTTACGCGGTCCGAAGCGGAAGAACTTATCAGGCGTTCCGGAGGGGAGGCCGGTTCAAGCGTGGGCAAGAATACCGACATTCTGGTCGCAGGAGAAGAACCTGGTTCAAAATTAGACAAGGCAAAGTCGCTGGGCGTAAAGATAATCGGCGAGGAAGAATTCAAGAAATTGGTGAAAATATGAAAAAAACGCTTTACGTTCTGCTTATATTTTTGATCCTTTTAAATCTTACCGGATGCGAGGCGGTAAGGAAAAAATTTACGAGGAAGAAGAAACCGCCCGTGAAAACGCCGCATATCTATCAGGTTAAAAAGTACGAGAAGAGGCCGACGCCGGACCTATATAAAAAACATTACGCTTTCTGGATGTCATGGCACTCGGAACTGCTCAGGGTCTTAGGTCAGAATAAAAAGAAGGATAAAAGGTGCGTAGAGGAGATATTATCGAATCTTAAAGATATGCGCTCGATGCTTATTTCGCGGAAGTCGGATGAGTTGACTCCTCACATAGAGAAACTGTCGAAGGTGAAAGATATAATATTTGAAGAGGATCTGACAACTTATAATAAAGATTATGTGAAGAGGGCGCTCGAGAGAGAGGAGCGCGCTATAAAGAGAGAATTCAATTTTAAAAAGATTAAGGACTATCTCAAAGAGAACTTCGATGGCGAAAGTCAATCAGCAAAATAAATTTTTTTTAAAACAGATCGTAGTCGGGCCCATGGCCGTGAACTGCTACGTTTTGGCTGACCCGATAACGAG
>MHFL01000062.1:5351-13192 GCA_001804165.1 Omnitrophica bacterium RIFCSPLOWO2_01_FULL_45_10
ACGGCGCTTTCGATGCGGAAATATACATACATAGGTTGGATAGAGATTTTCTTACGGACCCGGAAAAAAATCTGTCAAAGGCGTTTATGTTCATAGTCCGTTCACCTGAGGCGGCGAGATTGCTGGAGGACGGCGACAGGATCATTTTAGGCAATCTTCAACTCGAGGTTATACATACCCCCGGTCATACCCCCGGCTCTATATCGATAAAATTAAACGGCATTCTTTTTACAGGCGACGCCTTATTCAGGGGCGGGATCGGCCGGACAGATTTCTCTTACGGTGATGAGAAAACCCTGTTGAAATCGATAACGGATAGATTGTTAGTCTTCGATGATGCGACCGTGATTTATCCCGGCCACGGCGATAGTTCGACCATAGGCGAGGAGAGAAGGTCAAATCCATTTCTTGTAGCGTAAAGTCGTTAGGATAAAATTTTTATTCAACGAAGCATGGGAATATAATGAAAGAATTGCTGGATGAGTTTTTGAATTACCTTTCTGCTGAGCGTGGGTTGGCCGCGAACACGATCGCCGCTTATCGGACAGACATCTCTCACTTCTTTTTGCACCTTGAGGCGAAGGGCATAAAAGATTTAGAAAATGTAGAAAAGCAGGACATAAGAAATTATCTTTTAACCTTAAAGGATAAAGGCATCTCATCCAACTCCATATCGAGAGCCCTCGTGGCGATTAAGATGTTCTATAAATTCCTGGTGCAGGAGAATTTCACGAAAGACGATGTCGCGGGCGTCCTCGAGGCCCCTAAACTCATGCGGCCGATCCCGAACGTTCTGGCATTAGGCGAGGTTGACAAACTTTTGAAGATGCCTGACGTAAGAGATTGGAAAGGGATGAGGGATAAAGCGGCCCTGGAGCTCATGTACGCTACGGGAATGAGGGTCTCTGAGATGGTCGAATTGAATTTGGCGGGCTTAAATCTTGACATAGGATTTATAAAGTGTAAGGGCAAGGGCTCAAAGGAGAGGATTGTGCCCATAACTAGGAAGGCGAGAGAATGCATAACGAGATATATGGATAAAGCGCGTCCACGATTTTTAAAGAATAGAGTAGATAGTCATCTTTTCCTATCGCGGCTCGGGAAAAAGGTCTCCCGCCAGTCGTTTTGGAAGATGGTAAAAAAATACACGAGGGCAGCGCGCATAAAAAAAGAAATAACCCCGCACACGCTGCGGCACAGTTTTGCCACGCATCTTTTGGAGCGAGGAGCGGATTTGAGAGCGGTTCAGGAGATGCTGGGTCATTCTGATATCTCGACGACACAGATCTATACGCATATAAATAAGGAAAGGTTAAAATCGATTCATAGGCAGTTTCACCCAAGGGCTTAAAGCCATGATGACGCGGAGAGAATTTTTAAAGAGGATGGGCGTTACGTGTTTTGGGTTGGGATTATCCTCATCCATTATCGATCTTTTGTCAAAGTCAGAGGCGCGCGCCGCGAAGAACGAAAAAGCATTTCTCCACGAGGCGCTTTTCTATAAGAAAATAGATAAGACCACCGTTCAGTGCGAACTTTGTCATAGGGGGTGTACGCTATCCGACGGATACAGGAGTTTTTGCAGGGCGCGGGAACCCAAAGAGGGTAAATTATATTCTTTGGTTTATGGTCAAAGTTGCGCTGTGCACATCGACCCGATAGAGAAGAAGCCGCTATATCATTTTCTTCCCGGAACTCCTGTATTCTCAATCGCGACCGCGGGATGTAATTTCAGATGCAAATATTGTCAAAACTGGCAGATATCCCAGTCGCCTCCGGAAGAGACAGAGAATATTCGCCTATCCCCTCAGAATCTAATTGATCAGACGGCAAAGTCTAATTGCCCTACTATCGCTTATACTTATACAGAGCCCTCCATATTTTACGAATACATGCTCGATACCGCGAAGGCCGCGAAGACCGCGGGTATCAGAAATATATACCATTCAAACGGCTCCCTTAATCCTAAGCCCGTTGAAGAATTATCTTATTATCTTGATGCCGCGAATATTGACTTAAAGGGGTTTACTCAGGACTTTTACACGGAAGTCTGCGCCGGTTATCTCGATACCGTATTGAATACGCTCAAGACTTTAAAGAGAAATAAGGTATGGGTCGAAATAACCAATCTCGTCATTCCTACGCTGAACGACGATATGAAAAAGATTCAAGAGATGAGCGCGTGGATTAAAGATAATCTGGGAGAGGATACGCCGCTTCATTTTTCTCGGTTCTGGCCACAATATAAACTCACGAACCTCAGCCCCACTTCTGTTGAGACATTGGAGAACGCGAAAAGAACGGCCGAAGAGGCGGGCCTGAAATACGTTTATGTAGGGAATGTCCCCGGACACCCTTCCGAAGACACTTATTGCGCCAATTGTAAGGAGCCGCTGATTAAAAGATCGGGCTATATAGTATTGGGTAATAACGTAGCGGGCGGCAAGTGTAAATTTTGCGGCGCCTTAATTTCCGGAGTCTGGAGTTAATTCTTGTAACAGCTCGGCTAACAGAAATAAGTTAACAGGAATAAGTAGCGCAGGCTTAAGCCTGCGCTACTACTATTTTGTATATAAGCATTAAACTGATTACTTACTCGATGCTATAAGAATTAAACTGATTACTTTGAGGCCGCCCAATAAAAGGCACGTATTCAATATACCTATCACAGGAACCAGCGCTATTGAGGTCAATATGCTGGCCATGCATGCGCCAGCGAGGTCCAATGAATAAATCAACCCGCCAGTTTCAGAATAATTAATTGTCTTTAGATATATCTTGTTTGCTACAGGAAATTCAGAGCCCACAAGAAATCCCGAACCTGCCGATAAAATGAAAAAGAGAAATGAGAAGCCGAGGGAGTGGGCGCCGTTCAAAAGAAAAAGTGCTGACCAGACGAAAATAGAGAATACTATTATAGCGCATTCAATCCTTAAAATGGCGCGCGCGTCATCCGTCATCTTCTTCAATCGTCGATTCATTAGCCATCCCCCAAGGGTCAATCCACTCATGAAGGCGGCAGTCAGCAGAGCATAGTGGTGAAAGACGAAGCCGTAAAACGCCTGATACGCGTAAATGAGAATGAGATTGAAACTCATCCCTGAAAAACCTGTCGTCAAAATGGCCAAGCCAACCACGTGCCTTTTCAATTTAGGAAATAATCTTTTAAGGGCCAATAGCGTCCCGCCGATGATTGCCAGACAAAAAAGGAGATTTTTAAAATCCAATTTATCCAGCACCGCGAATAAGGCGCGTAAGTTTTTGGAAAAGAGCTCATTCCAATAAAAAATGCTGTAGAATGTGCCGGAGGGTAGAAGGTTATAATTTTTTCTTATTCTTGTATAGTCACGCATGGAATCTTTAAACCAGGTTGCCCAGCGAGGGTTCAGGCGATATTCGAGATAGGGTTTATTCAACACGTTTGTCTCTACGCCGGACTTTTCAAGACGATTTAACAGGTCAGCTTGAGATAGATTACGGGCTTCGCGCGAGGCAAGATATAGGTTGTAATCGCCAGGTATTATATTTACATAAAATACGTCATCAAGCGTGTTTAATATCGTCCCATTCACGTTTCGCATCTCGGGGCTTATGTAACTCAAGGAACCGGGCATGCGGAAGGCGAAGAGCCCGTCTTCATCCAGGACCGATTTGACGCTCCGGAAGAATTCTCTTGTATAGAAACGGTTCAATCCTAACGTCGAGGGTATCGGGACATTCATTATTACGACATCATATTTTGACATCGTAAGGAGCAGGTATCTCGGCCCGTCAATATATTTTATTTCAAGACGCTTATCGCTTAGTTCGCTTTTTGTCAACTCGGTAGGGAAATTTTTGATGAGGCCGATGAGCGCGGGGTCGAGTTCACAGTAAGTGATGGCGGTAATAGGATATTTGAGGAGTTCATTTATGACACCGCCCGGGCCGCCGCTTAATAGAAGCACTTTTTTAGGATTGGCATGGCTGAGCATGGCGAAATGGACGAGTTCTTCCGTCGAAGTTATATCCGGAGTCGGCGTGGTTACGACAGGCAAGCCGTCGGCATAGAAGGTATACTGATTCGCTGATTCCGTAACAGCCAGGTTGCCGTATATGGAATTTCGATAACTCAATACCTTTTGTCCCCGCCACTGTTTATTTATGGATACCTTCTGCATTTTCGACGAGAGGCCGAAAGAGGCGAAGACGAATAGAATAATGAGGATATTTATAATGCTAAATGCTGTCTTTCTTAATATACCCGGGGCCCGGGGCCTTACGCCTTGATTGACCCCGTTTTCAGGTAAAGTTAAAAGGAGAGACGCGGATATTAGATTTAACAGGCCGATAATGAACGATATAGAAAACGAATTGAAACGAGTTATCAATAGGTATGTAAATATCGGGCCCGCAAGTATGAAGCCTATCGCCTCCAGGATATAAACCCTGCCGGCGGATTCCAGTGGCCGATTTGATGCGTCGCGCATCATGCGGCAGCCGAATGGAAACTGGGCTCCGTCCAAAAGGCTCAGGGGCGCCGCTATAAAGAGAGAGCCAAAGATTATAGGAATGATGCCGGCGCCTTCGCCTGTAGTCAATCCAAACGCGCCCTTGACCGTGCGAATCAAAAAGATGCTGAGCGGCAGATACAACGAAATGCCGGCCTGCAATACTGCATAAGTGAGATGGCCGCGCTTCACCTTCAGAGCCGGGCGGCTGGATAAAACGCTTCCTATTGCTTCTAGTATTATCCAATTGGCGAGTATTAAACCGATGGTCAGTTCATTTCCATTAAAGACTATCAGGAATTCCCGGATGAGTTGGGATTGGACTATTAAAGAGGTGAAGCCCATGAGTATCAAAGCGAAATACAGTCTTTTAGCCATACATTTATAATATTACCATATTAAAATCCAGATATTAAACTTTATTTGTAGGCAGGAATATGGTAAAATTTATCCCGCTGATTGTTTAAGGTCCTTCGCTTCGCCTGAAGCCCTCCTATTCGTCGGGCTTCATGGCTTGCTCAGGATCAAATTTACTTCGTAAATTTGGAGGTAAATATATGCGGATATTTGGGATAGGGATACAGGAACTATTAATCATCCTTCTTATATGTCTTTTGGTTTTCGGGGCGGCGAAGCTGCCTGAAATCGGCAAGGCCCTGGGGAAGACGATAAAAGAATTCAAGAAGTCGATGAAAGATATAAACTCGAGCGACGACGAAGAAGAGAAGAAAGACGGAAAGCCAAAATAAGAGCGAAGGCCGAACAAGACTTGCCAAGTTGTATAAGGATGGGTCGCAGTGAGGCCGAAGCAACGCGCCCGTAGCTCAACTGGATAGAGTGAGTGGCTTCGAACCACTAGGTCGCAGGTTCGACCCCTGCCGGGCGCGCCAAAATTTGCTTTGCAAATTTTGATCCTGAGGCTTCGACGAAAAGGAACAGCCGAAGGACCTTTTCAACGCGGACGTGGCGGAACTGGCAGACGCGCGCGGCTTAGGACCGCGTGGGGTAACCCTTGAGAGTTCAACTCTCTCCGTCCGCACCATTCTTGCAATCGCATTGATATTTTGTTATAATAAAACTTTGATTTTATTGGCATAGAGATTCTCAACGCGTCTACGGTTCATTTATTGTTTTTCCGAAAGAACTCTTTTGAATTTAGATTTTTCTCTGCAAAAATCTAAATTCATTAATTCACTTTCGGAATGAAAAATTGCACTGCAATTTTTCTAGCCCGCATAGCTCAATCGGCAGAGCAGGACACTCTTAATGTCAAGGTTCCAAGTTCGATTCTTGGTGCGGGCACCATACGCCCAAATTTTTACAAAGAAAAATTTGGGGTCCTGGGGTTAGCGAAATCCTGATTTTGCTATGCAAAATCAGGATAACATATAGAATTTTACTTTGTCGATAATGAGGTTGTTTTGATTTTGTTTTACCGAAAGGACTCTTTTGATGATTAAATTTTCAGAGAAAATTTAATCATCAATATTTCCATTTCGGTATGAAAATTTCAAGAGAAATTTTCAAGCGGCGGTAATTCAGTGGTAGAATGCGACCTTGCCAAGGTCGATGTCGTGGGTTCGAAACCCATCCGCCGCTCCAAATTTCGCCTTGGTTATACTATAGCGAAATTTTCATAGGGGAAAACGTGGTTTTCCCCTAATGACGCTCGCTCGCAAAAAATGGGTTTATCTAAATTTGCTCGCTCGCTGTCACCCCTTTCCTTGCATGAAATTTTGGCGGTAAGCAAACTTAACCTAATATTTAGCCCTTTACATAGGTGTCGCTGGCGCGGCCTTGTATATAAGAAGTGAAATTTGAACTAAATTTTCAAGACGCTATAATAAATACGAAAGGAGTTGTTTAAGATGAAGATCATGGATTTTTTGAATAAGAAGGCAGTCATAGCAAATCTCAGATCCACCGATAAAGAGGGTGTTATAAAGGAATTGGTTGAGAGTCTGGTTAAGGCCGCAGAGATAAAAAATAGAGAAGAGATGATGAAGGCGATATTGGCAAGAGAGGCCCTGGGCTCGACAGGCATAGGGCAGGGCATCGGCATCCCTCATGCGAAGTCTCCCAATGTAAAGGAGCTGGTTGCCGCGTTCGGGCTTTCTCAAAAGGGCGTAAACTTCGATTCCCTTGACGGAGAAGCGGTATACATATTTTTTCTTTTGATAGCGCCCGAAGAATCCGCCGGGCCGCACCTTAAGGCCCTGGCGCGCATTTCGAGGATGCTTAAAGATAAGTATTTCAGGGAACAGCTCAAGAAATCGAAGGACGAGAGAGAGATTTTGCGCATCATACAGGAAGAAGACGCCAAAGAGGCGTTAAGGTAAATTTTATCAAATATGAAGATACTGAAATCGCTTAAATGGCTTTATCCCGGCATGTCGGTCAAAAGATGGATACTTCTCACCGTCTTTGGCATAATCATGATATCCATGGGGTTCGTGATGGTGATATTGGAGCAGACATCGAAAAATAGGACCTTCGCCGCATTCATAATAATCCTCGGCATATTGTCCGTCATCACAGGCATTAAAAGGATAATAAGATCGTTAATTACAATATTCCTTCCTAAAAGAGAAGGCGAACTCGTAGATAAAGTGTATCAAAGAAGGATACTTGAGAAGGGACCGAGGATAGTTGTGATAGGAGGCGGCACAGGGCTTTCAATGCTTTTGCATGGCTTGAAAGAATACACGGACAATATAACGGCCATCGTTACGGTGGCGGACGACGGCGGATCTTCGGGACGTTTGAGGCAAGATTTCGGCGTTCTGCCGCCCGGTGACATAAGAAACTGCCTTGTGGCGCTGGCAGACGCTGAGCCCCTTATGGGGAAATTATTCCAGTTCAGATTTGGCGAAGGGACGGAATTGAGCGGACACAGTTTCGGCAATCTGTTCATAACGGCCATGTCGAAAGTAACGGGAGATTTTGATGCCGCGATTAAAGAGTCAAGCAAGGTCCTTGCGATAAGAGGCAGGGTTCTGCCCTCGACTTTAGAAAAAGTAATATTGGCCGCGGAACACATGGATGGCACTGAGACCATCGGAGAGAGCAAGATACCGCAGGCCGCAAGCCCCATAAGAAGGATACATTTGAGACCCGCGGATTGTAAGCCCACAGATGAAGCGGTGGAGGCGATAAGGAAGGCGGACGCGATCGTTCTCGGGCCCGGAAGTCTATATACGAGCATAATGCCTAATCTATTGATCGGGAAAAACTATATGGAGATAGCGTCATCGAAGGCGATAAAGATTTACGTGTGCAACGTTATGACTCAAAAAGGCGAAACAGACGGATATAAGGCGAGCGACCATCTCAATGCGATAATAGAGCACA
>MHFL01000062.1:13205-14780 GCA_001804165.1 Omnitrophica bacterium RIFCSPLOWO2_01_FULL_45_10
GCTGCTGGAGAAATACAGGCTCGAAGGATCCCGTCCGGTGATAGCCGACACAGAGAATCTCAAGAAGATGAAAACCAAAGCGGTAGAGGCGCACATAATAGATACAAAAGATCATGTAAGACACGATTCCTCTAAACTCGCCAAGATAATAATAGATTTAGTAACAAGTTTAATGAAATCTAGATAGAGTCTTATGCTTCTCAAGAAGGCGATAGTCATAAAGAATAAATTGGGACTGCACGCGCGGCCAGCCGCTCTCTTTGTCCAAATCGCGAATAAGTATGATTGCGATATTACCGTATCGAAGGGGAAAGAGAACGCGAATGGCAAATCCATAATGGGCATCATGATGCTCGAGGCGGGCAGCGGCTCAAAGGTTACGATTACCGCTAACGGAGATGACGCAGAGGCCGCGATAAGAGAACTTGAGACCCTTTTGCTTAGCGAAGTCGAAGACACCTCTTTATAGGATTTTAAAAAAATGGCCAGGAAAGAAATAATCTTAAAAGGTATTCCCGCTTCGCCCGGCATAGTGGTAGGCAAGGCATTCCTGTTTGGGAGAGAGCAGCACGTCATCCAGCGTAGGAGCATTAAGGATGAACAAATTCCGCATGAGATAAAACGCTTTAAGGATGCCCTAGGGCAGACTAAAAATGAGATCCTTGAGATAAAGAAGCGCATCTCGGAAGAGATGGGCTTAGAGCATGCTCAGATATTCTCGGCCCACCTCTTAGTTATAGAAGACACCATGCTCACCGAAGAAGTGCTGTCGAGGCTGACGAAAGAGAAGTTAGCCGTTGAGTACATATTTCAGGATGTCCTGAGGAAGTATATCAAGGTATTCTCCGAGATGGACGACGATTATCTTAAAGAAAGGATAAGCGACATAAATGACGTCGGCTCCAGGATATTAAAGAATCTGATAGGAGCAAAGCATGATGTCTTGAGCGACCTTAAAGAGACTGTCGTGATCGTCGCCTATGACCTTTCGCCGTCCGACACCGCTACCATGCATAGGACAAACGTGATGGGATTCGTTACGGATATAGGGGGTAGAACCTCACACACCGCGATTATGGCAAAATCATTAGAGATACCGGCTGTCGTGGGCCTCGAGGTTGTTACGAAATATGCCGAGTCGGGCGATACGCTCATCATTGACGGCACGCGCGGCACGGTTCTCATAAATCCAACACCAAAGAATCTAAAGAAGTATGAATTAGAGAGGAAGTGGCTCGTTACATTTGAGAAGCATCTTTTGGAAATGAAGGGCCTTCCCAGCGTGACAGCGGATGGAAAGAAGATACAGTTGGCGGCCAATATCGAGGTTCCCGAAGACATCCCTTCTGTCATCGCGCATGGCGCCGAGGGCATAGGGCTCTACAGGACCGAATTTTTCTACATGAACAGGAAGGACCTTCCGACCGAGGAGGAGCAGTATAAGGCCTATTCCGCGGTGGCCAGAAAGACCAAGCCCAATTCAGTGATTATAAGGACGCTGGACCTGGGCGGCGACAAGTTCCTGTCGCAGTTAGAGATACCTCAGGAAATGAACCCGTTTATGGGTTGGCGCGC
>MHFL01000062.1:14788-29527 GCA_001804165.1 Omnitrophica bacterium RIFCSPLOWO2_01_FULL_45_10
TTCAAGACGCAATTGCGCGCCATACTGCGCGCCTCGGCGCATGGAAAATTAAAGTTGATGTATCCCATGATTTCCGGTCTGGAGGAACTGAGGCAGGCGAATGCGATACTGAATGATGTTAAAAGGTCTCTTAAGAAAGAGTCGATTCCATTTGATGAGAATATAGAAGTGGGCGCGATGATAGAGGTGCCTTCCGCGGCGGTGACGAGCGACATACTTGCCAAAGAAGCGAATTTCTTTTCTATCGGCACCAACGATCTGATACAATATTCGCTCGCGGTCGACAGGGTAAACGAGAAATTGGCGTATCTTTACGAACCGGCGCATCCAGCGGTTCTGCGGCTCATAAAACAGGTAATAGACAACGGGCACGATGCCGGCATATGGGTTGGGATGTGCGGAGAGATGGCAGGCGATATCGGCCTGACGTTGATACTGTTAGGGTTGGGACTGGATGAATTTTCCACGTCGCCGATCGCGATCCCGGAAATCAAGCGCTTAATAAGGTCAGTAACCATGAAAAAGGCCGAAGAGATAGCGAAAGTCGCATTAGGGCTGTCAACAGGCAAAGAGGTTGCGGAATACGCGAAGAAGAAGTTGAAAGAGATAGTGCCTGATCTATCGACAGAAATGGAGTGAAAAAGATGACGGACCTTGATGATTTAAAAGGATTAGAAAAATACGACCGGACGAAAATGCTCGACCTGATAACCGCATTTCCGGAACAAATTAGGGACGCTAAATGTATAGGGTCGGGTTACGAAGCGCAGCCGGAACTCAAACGTTCATATAAAAATATGGTCATCGCCGGAGTCGGCGGATCGGCCATAGGCGCCGACCTGGTGAGATCCTACGTTCTTAAAGAATCAAAGAACCCAATAATAGTAAATAGAAATTATACTATGCCTGCTTTCGTCGGGGATGAATCGCTCGTGGTCGCCTCAAGTTACTCAGGGAATACGGAGGAGACGCTCTCAGCCTATGACGATGCTAAGGCAAAGTCGGCGAAGATCATCGCGATAACTTCCGGAGGAGAATTAGAGAAGAAGGCGCGCTCGGACGGATTCGGCGTTATGATAGTTCCAAAAGGCATGCCGCCGCGGGCCGCCTTGGGGTATTCATTCTTTCCTCTATTAATACTTTTGTCCAAACTCGGGCTACTAATAGGCCAGAAAGACAAAGAGATAGATGAGACGATACAAAATTTAAGGGAATTGAACGATAAAAAGATAGGTCAGGCGGTCCCGTCCGGAAAGAACATCGCCAAGCGTATAGCGGCCGAACTCTACGGCAAGTTTCCCATCATCTATGGCGGGCAGGACAACATAGATTCTATCGTGACCAGGTGGCGCGGCCAACTTGCTGAAAACGCCAAGACGCTCTCGTCGAGCCAATTATTCCCTGAGATGAACCACAATGAGATTGTAGGATGGGAAAATCCAAAAAGCATGCTTAAAAGTTTGGCGGTAGTCATGTTGCGCGATAAAGACGATCACCCTCGCAATTCAAAACGAATGGACATAACAAAAACCATAATAGAGAAGGAAGGTGTCAAGGTGATCGAGGTGAGTTCCATTGGAGGCGGACTTTTAAGCCGCATCTTCTCTTTAATCTATATGGGCGATTTCGTCAGCTTCTACCTGGCGATGTTGAATAAGAGGGACCCGACCCCCGTCGAAAGAGTCACATATCTTAAGAATAAATTGATAGAGTAAATTTAAAAGTTCAGGCGTCGACTTACCTATGAAAGTGCTTGTTTTAGCAGCCGGCTATGCCGTTAGACTACAACCATTGACATCAAGTACGCCCAAGCCTCTCCTTCCTATAGCCGGAAGAAAGATGATCGACAGGATAGTCGATAAAGTTTTAAAACTAAAGGGAGTGGATTCGATATACATCGTGACGAATGGCAAATTCTTTGAAGATTTTGTTAAATGGCTCGAGGGCTCGGAACATAAGGACAAGATTTCATTGATAAATGACAAAACCACATCCAATGAGACCCGGCTTGGAGCCATCAGAGATTTGGAATTGGCGGTCAGCGAAAAGCGCGTCAATGACGATATGCTGGTGGTCGCGGGCGACAACCTGTTCGAACTGGATCTGAACGAGTTCGTTGACTGGGCATCGTCGAGAAGGGACGGCGTATCCATAGCCGCATATGACATACGAAGATTGGAATCGGCAAGGAATTTCGGTGTTGTCAAGGTCGACTCTGATTCAAGGATCGTCGATTTTGACGAAAAGCCCAAAGAGCCAAGGTCGACTCTTATTTCGACCGGAATATATTATTTTCCAAAAGAGAAGATATCGCTTTTAGAAAATTACGTGAGATCGAAAGGAAAGAAGATGGACGCGCCCGGATACTATTTAAGTTGGCTCAGCCGTTCGGACAAGGTTTACGGCTTTACGTTTAAAGAGAGTTGGTACGATATTGGAGATATGGAGTCCTACGAAAAGGCGGACCGCTATTATTCAAAAAAGGAGAGGTGAAGAGCATGACAAAACATACGTATCTGTACACGTCGGAGAGCGTTACCGAAGGGCATCCGGATAAGGTGTGCGATCAGGTTTCGGACGCTGTCCTCGATGAGGTATTGCGGCAGGATCCCGCGGGAAGAGTTGCCTGCGAGACATACGTTACCATGGGACTCATTATAATCGGCGGAGAGATAACGACCTCGGCATATGTCGATATACATAAATTGACAAGGGGGCTCTTGAAGGATGTAGGTTATACTCACCCCAAATACGGATTCGATTATCATACGTGCGCGATATTGAACGCGATACATACGCAGTCGCCCGACATAGCAAAAGGCGTTGATAGGGGCGGGGCCGGGGATCAGGGCATGATGATAGGTTATGCGACAAAGGAGACGCCCGAATTGATGCCTTTGCCGATAATGCTTGCGCACAAATTGTGCCTTAAACTCACCGAGGTTAGAAAAAAGAACATGCTCGATTACTTAGGGCCCGACGGGAAGTCGCAGGTAACGGTGGAATATCATAACGGAAAGCCGGCTCGGGTGACGTCAATAGTCCTTGCCTGTCAGCATACGGATGAGGTGGTGGATAAGAAGACCGATATGATATCTCAAGACGCGCGGGAAGATATATTGAATAAGGTGGCGAAACCGGTTTTGAAAGATTATATAGACCGCCAGACAAAATTCTATGTTAACCAGACAGGGAAGTTTGTTATCGGCGGGCCGCAGTCGGATACGGGAATGACGGGCCGCAAGATAATAGTGGATACGTACGGAGGCAGTGTATCGCACGGCGGCGGCGCCTTCTCAGGAAAGGACCCGACGAAGGTCGACCGTTCGGCCGCGTACATGACAAGATACATCGCGAAAAACATAGTCGCAGCGGGACTGGCGGATAAATTCATGATTCAGGTAGCCTACGTCATCGGACACTCGGAGCCGGTCTCTCTTATGGTGAATACCTTCGGAACGGGGAAGGTGAGCGATGCGAATTTCATTAAGATAATTCACGACCATTTTGAACTCACGCCTCCGGGTATAATCGCTGTTTTAAAGCTGAGGGAGTCGGTGAATAACCGCTATCGAAGGACCGCTGCCTATGGCCATTTTGGAAGGGACGAAGAAGGCTTTACGTGGGAATCTACGGATGTGGCAAAGGAGCTGAAGAAATACTTAAAATAACATATAGCGTTTAGCGTATAGGAGAAAAATAATGCGATATGACGTAAAAAATTTGGGATTAGCGAGAAAAGGCGCGCTGCGCATAGAATGGGCGGCTGAGTATATGAAAGTGCTTGCCCTCGTTAGAAAGCATTTCAGAAAAGAGAGACCTCTCAAAGGATTAAAGATCGCGTGCTGTCTGCATGTTACGACGGAGACGGCAAATCTCGCGCTCACATTAAAAGAAGGCGGAGCTGAAGTGTCAGTGTGCGCCTCTAATCCATTAAGCACTCAGGACGATGTCGCCGCGGCAATGGTCAAAGATATGAGAATAAGCACCTTTGCCGTTAAGGGAGAAGATAATAAGCGGTATTATAAACATATCATCAGCGTCCTCGATACAGGGCCTAACATCACGATGGATGACGGCGCGGACCTCGTTTCCACGGTCCATAAATCCAAAAAGAATCTGGCGGCTCAAATATTGGGCGGGACAGAGGAGACCACTACCGGCGTAATACGTTTGAGGAATCTCGAGAAGGAGGGGCTTCTCATTTATCCGATAATCGCCGTGAACGATGCTGACACAAAGCACCTCTTCGATAATAGATACGGGACAGGACAGTCGACCATAGATGGGATAGTGCGCGCGACCAATATCCTCCTTGCCGGCGCCAATTTCGTCGTATGCGGCTACGGCTGGTGCGGAAGGGGCGTCGCTTCCAGGGCCAGGGGGATGGGCGCCAATACAATCGTTGTCGAAACGGACCCGCTAAAGGCGCTGGAGGCCGTAATGGACGGTTATAGCGTTATGCCGCTTAAAGAGGCATCGAGGGCGGGCGATATCTTCATTACCGTTACAGGCGATAAATATGTTATAAGGGAAGAGCATTTCAAGACGATGAAGGATGGAGCGATCGTGGCCAATTCGGGCCATTTCAATGTAGAGATAGATCTGACCGCTCTAAAGCGGCTCTCGGCAAAGGTCCGGAAGGTGCGCGATTATGTTCAAGAGTATACGCTAAAAAATGGGAAACGTATAAATCTGTTGGGCGAAGGAAGGCTTGTGAATCTGGCTGCGGCAGAGGGGCATCCTGCCAGCGTCATGGATATGAGTTTCGCCAATCAGGCGTTAGCTTGCGAATATATCGCTAAGAATTATAAGAAATTGGAGAAGAAGGTTTACAAGGTCCCGGATTTCATAGACAGGAATATCGCGAAGTTGAAATTAGAATCGCTTGGCATAAAGATAGATGGGCTGACGAAGGAGCAAAAAGAATATTTGGAGAGTTGGAAGATAGGAACATAATTAGTATTTCGTCATTCGTACATCGTATATCGTTCGATGTACGAAGTACGATATACGATTTACGAAATACGAACGACGAATATGAGAGGAGTTATTGCAATGGGAAGAAGGCCGCTCGATATGGATAAGATAGCGCTCGAATTGGCGCTTGAGGACGACTTGGAGTCAAAAAGAAAACTAGCCAAAAAAATAACGGCATTGGCTTATAAAAAAGGAATCTACCCTTCCAGTATACATGATTTTTATATGGCGCGCGGGCGCGGAGAGGTCAATCCTAATTTCACGGTTCCCGCCATTAATTTAAGGGCCCTCACCTACGACCTCGCAAAGGCCATATATAGGGTCGCGAAGAAGAATAATGCCGGCGCCTTCATATTTGAGATAGCGAAATCCGAAATGGGTTATACAAACCAGCCTTCTTTCGAATATTCCGCGCTCTTGTTAGCGGCCGGCATAAAAGAGAGATGGACCGGCCCGGTTTTCATCCAGGGCGATCATTTCCAGATAAACGCGAAGAATTTTAAAGAGAACCCGGAAAAGGAACTCGATAGCATAAAGGCATTGATAATCGCCGCCATAGAATCGCAGTTTTATAATATCGACATTGACTCTTCGACGCTTGTCGATTTAACCAAAGGAACGGTGAAAAAACAACAGGAACTTAATTACGAGGTGTGCGCGAAGTTGACTCATTTTATACGTCAAAATACTCCCGGCAATATAAATATTTCCGTAGGTGGAGAAATAGGCGAAGTGGGCAGCAAGAATTCCACGCCCGAAGAACTCCGGGCGTTCATGCTGGGGTATAGGGACCGGCTCCGCAAAGGCCTCGTCGGCATATCAAAAATAAGCATACAGACCGGAACCTCGCACGGAGGGGTAGTCTTGCCGGACGGGACCATCGCTAAAGTAAAGTTGGATTTCGACACGCTGGCGAATCTGTCCAAAATAGCAAGGGAAGAGTTCGGTTTGACGGGAGCTGTTCAGCATGGCGCGTCAACTCTTCCCCCCGAGGCCTTCGGCAAATTCCCTGAATGCGGCGCCGCGGAAGTCCATCTTGCGACGGAATTTCAGAATATGGTATATGAAAGCCCCAGATTTCCGAAAGAGTTGAAGGATAGGGTTTACGATTGGGTTAAAAAGAACTTATCGGGCGAGAGAAAAGCGGACCAGACAGATGAGCAGTTCGTATACTCAACAAGAAAGAAGGCGCTCGGGCCTTTTAAAAAAGATATATGGGGCCTGGACGCAAGTACACGCGACGCTATCGCCGGAGAAATAAAGGCAAAATTCGAATTCCTATTCGAAAAATTGAACGTGGGGAATACGAAGGACCCGGTCAATAAATACACAGAGGTTAAAAGAGTGATAACGAGGAAGAGGCTTGAGGCCGCAAGAACCGCCGTGCCGATAAGCGGTGAGGGAGCGGATTAACTCACACTCTCCGATTTATAAGATATATTCCCAGCCCCGCGAACAAAACATTCCCAAGCCATGCGGATACAAAAGGCGGTAATAATCCCGCCTTGCCGAAGGCCAGACTTATAGCGATTGCCGCATAGTATAATAATCCTATGGCGATGCTCATGCCAACGCCAATTAAAACCCCGCCTCGTGTCGTTATGAGCGCGAAAGGCGCGCCTATCAATATTATTATGAAACTGATGAACGCGAATGATATCTTGTAGTGGAGTTCGACAAGAAGAGATCTGGTGAGTTTTGTCCCGATGCCTTTAAAATTGTCGATATATTTTTTTAGTTGTCTATAACTCATGAAATCGGGTCGCCATTCCCTGTTCGCGAAATCGCTCGGCCTCTCCTTCAATAAGAATATCTTCTCTTTAAAGTAGGCCGGCGCGCCTAAAATCTCGCCGGAATTATCGATTCGACACACAAGCACGTCGTAGAATTTCCAACCCTCCGGCGTCCACACGCCGCTTTTGGCAGCGATCTTGGATATAAGGTTTTGCGACGCGTCATGTTCATGCATGATTATATCCGTGAGAATCTTCTTCTGGGTATCATAGGTTTTGGCGAAAACTATTCTATTTCCAGTGCCGTAGACGGCCACATTATTCAATATCTTGGAAGAAGCCTTCTCGCTGGATTTCATTTTCTCCAGCTCATCCCGCCTTATCACGTTGGAGACCTTTGAACTTATCGGCAAAATCTTGTCGTTCACGACGAATATAAACGCGCTTACGGCAAGACCGATTATAAGGATAGGGGTTAAGACCCTCCAAAGACTTATGCCACCGGACTTCATGGCGATTATCTCATTGTGCTTGTTTGAGTTGCTTAATATATATATGGTCGCCAGAAGGACGGCCATCGGAGTTACTTGAATGAATATAGTAGGCAGATAATAGACATAGAACGCTATTATTGAAGTTATCGGGATCTTGAATTTGATTATATCGTCTAAAAAGGAAAAGATGTCGATGATTGTGGCCATCACGAGAAACGTGACGACGCACCATATGAACGGCCCTATGAAGCCCCTTACCACGTATCGGTCGATAATCTTCAATTTACATCCCTCTTGCCAACGTTAAGCACCTTATCTCTTTCGCGCCGGCGGAAATAAGAGCCTTCGAGCATTCGTCCAACGTGGCGCCTGTCGTCATCACGTCATCAATCAATAATACTTTAAGCGACGCAAAGTCAATGCCGCCCTTTATCTTAAACGCGTCTTCGAGGTTGACTAATCGTTCGGACCTCGAAAGTTCATTTTGGCGCATGGTCGGCCGCGTCTTTTTCAGGGTGTCCAAAAGCGTAATCCCGAATTCTTTTGATAACGAAAGGGCCAACACTTTAGATTGATTAAAACCTCTTTCCCTTAAACGAGCATCTTGTAAAGGGACGAACGTTATCGCGCCGACACCTTCGAGAAGCTCATCTCTAAGTTCTCTCGCGAATTCTATCATATTTGTGGAAAGTATATTGATGAGCGCATATCTGCCTTTATATTTGAATAAATGAATCAGTTCTTTCAGTACCCCTTCGTATAAGCATGCCGAGTACGCCGCATTGAAATAATGCGAGGTTTTTCGACACTCGCCGCATACCTTATCGGCGCTCTGTATTGAGCGGCCGCATCTCTCGCAATATGGACGGGGCAAGCGCCTTATCCGGGCCGCACAGGAATCGCACACCCCGAAATCGTTCATTGCGTCGAGGTCTTTCTTACAGGCCGCGCATCGTAAGGGGAAGATTATATTGAGCAAATTCTTAGAAAGAGCGGTAAAAGCGGCCTTCATGAATGTATGATATCACGCCAGGAAGATATTTGTCAAATTCGTAACCGAATCTGCAACCCGTGGGGTTGTACTCGGGGTTGTGCTCTAATTTTCTTCTTGGCCCTTGACCCTTGGCCCTTGACCCTATATAATATAAAATTATGATAAAAAGAGATTCAAATATTCTGCTTAACGCTCCTTCGAAGGATAAATGGGAAAGGGTCGGCGCGCATAGAAGGGCCGGCGCGGTGGTTCCATTATTCTGTGTCCATTCTAAAAGAAGCGTTGGCATAGGAGATTTTGACGACCTTAAACTTGTTATAGATTGGTGCGATAAGTCCGGCCTATCCATCCTTCAACTCATGCCGATGAACGAGGTCGGCTCTACATACTGTCCCTATGACGCATTGAGTTCGTTCGCCCTTGAGCCCGCGTATATATCATTGGAAGCGCTGTCCGCCGTCGCGAAAAATCGTTCGATGCCCAAAATATCTTCATTGAGGAAAAGATTTCCCTGCGGGGAGGGCCATGTGGATTACGGTATAAAGGACGCAAAAAAAGGTTTACTAACGGAGATATTCCTCGGAGCCGATAATTCAGATTCCAAAGAATTGAAAAAATTCGAGCAGGATAATTCTTATTGGCTCGATGACTTTGCCCTATTTAAAGCGATCAAAGAGGCAAACAACGGCCGGCCATGGTACGAATGGGAGGAAGGTTATAGAAATCGCGATTCCGTTATGCTCGAGGATTTCAGAAGAGAGCACGGTAAAGAGGTTGAATTTCAAAGATGGCTTCAATGGCTCGCTTACAGTCAGTTTAAGAGCGCGAGCGCCCATGCCGAATCTAAGGGCATCAAACTTTGCGGCGACCTTCCGATTCTCATATCGAGAGACTCTGCCGATGCCTGGACGCATCCCGAATTTTTCAATCTTGACTTTGCCGCCGGCGCGCCTCCTGACATGTACTGCGCCAAAGGCCAGCGGTGGGGCATGCCCACATACGACTGGGACAGGATAAGAGACGATGACTATAAGTATATAAGCGATAAATTAAAATTCGCGGAGGAGTTTTATGATATGCTGAGGATAGATCACGTCGCGGGCCTATTTCGCATCTGGAGTATTCCTTATGATGAACCGCTTGAAAATGAGGGGCTCAACGGCGTTTTCGACCCTTCCGAAGAGAAGAGATGGAAAGGCCATGGGTTTCAGATCCTTTCCAAGATGCTTGAAAGCACATCGATGCTTTTGATAGCCGAGGACCTCGGCATAATACCAAAGGTATGCCCTGATACAATGAGGGAACTCGGCATTCCGGGCAATGATGTCCAGCGCTGGGCAAAAGACTGGAAGGGGAGACGCGATTTTTTAAAGCCCGAAGAATATCGGCTGATTTCCGCGGCGATGCTGTCCACTCACGACACGACCAATTGGCCCGCGTGGTGGGAGAATGAGGCCGGAACGGTTGACGAGGAACTATTCATAAGGAAATGCCGAGACCGCGGAATAGATTATGACTTAGTAAAGAAAGGCCTCTTTGACAAAGAGCTTTCACGGCACGGCAGGTTGAGATGGCTCACCCTTATTCAATCAAGCGCGATATTGATAAATATATTGGGAAAGAAAAAAGAGGAGGTATCGGATTTTATTGAGATTTACGAGGATACATATAATGAAAAGGAAAAACTTTGGAGACATTTAAAGATAAAGGGGCCGATGAGGGAGAAATCGGACGCGGGGATCGTGGCCGAGGCATTAAAAATAACCCATGATTCGCGCTCCATATTCTGCATCGAATCTCTTCTTGATCATCTATTCTTCGCCAACATTTTAAAAGGCGACCCATACCGATACAGGATAAATCGGCCCGGCACCGTATCTAAGAAGAACTGGTCTTTAACGATCCCGATTTCTCTTGAAGAACTATCGGAGCATAAAATCTGTGATGATATAAGAGATATGATTAAAGCGTCAGGCAGACTATTAAAGTAGAGGTATTTATGGCTAAGCAAAGGCAGGCGTGGGGAACGAGGCTCGGGATCATAATGGCTGTCGCCGGAAGCGCGATAGGGCTGGGGAATTTTTTGAGATTTCCCGTGCAGGCGGCCTCGAACGGCGGCGGCGCGTTCATGATCCCCTACTTCATCAGTCTATTTCTTTTGGGCATTCCGCTCATGTGGATAGAATGGACGCTCGGCCGTTACGGCGGAGGATTCGAGCACGGGACAGCGCCAGGCATATTCCACACGATGTGGCGGAAGAGCCGTTTTATAAAGTACTTCGGAGTCATCGGCATCTTTGGCCCCTTGGTCATATTCATCTATTATACCTATATAGAGTCCTGGACTCTCGCCTACAGTTTCTTCGCGCTGACAGGAAAATATTCCGGTCTTGGCACCCAGGAATCCATGCAGTCATTCCTGAGGGGATTTCAGGGGCTTGAGAAGAATCTGTATTTTTCCGGGCTTGGGCCCTCATACCTATTTTTCATAATAACGTTTTTGGCTAACATAACAGTCATATACTACGGAATAAAAGGCGGGATTGAGAGATTGTGCAAAGTGGCAATGCCCCTCCTTTTCATATTCGGGATAATAATAATGCTGCGCGTCCTTTCTCTCGGGATACCCGACCCTTCAAGGCCGTCATGGAATTTAACCAACGGTCTAGGATTTCTATGGAATCCCGATTTTAGCGCCCTCAGGAGCGCGAAGGTGTGGCTCGCCGCGGCGGGCCAGATATTCTTCACTTTGTCAGTCGGCATCGGCGTGATATTGACTTACGCGAGTTATCTTTCCAAAGGCGATGATGTTGTCCTGTCCGGGCTATCCGCTGTCAGCACGAACGAATTTGCCGAGGTTGTCATAGGCGGAAGCATAGTGATTCCCGCCGCGTTCATGTTTTTCGGCCCTCAGGGCGTGGAACAAGTGGCGAGGGCCGGCGCGTTCAATTTAGGTTTTGTTACAATGCCTTTGATATTCGAACGCGTCATCATGGGCGCTTTCTTCGGCTGTATCTGGTTCCTGCTACTTTTTTTGGCGGGGATCACATCCTCGGTATCTTTAGCGCAGCCCGCGGTCGCCTTTCTGGAGGATGAGTTCGATATCTCAAGGCCGAGGGCCGTTACCATTTTCGGCATCGTGACATTTCTACTATGTCAGCCCTCTATATTCCTGTTGAGCAAGGGCGTAGTTAACGAGCTTGACTTCTGGGGCGGAACGTTCTGCCTCGTCCTGTTCGCCACATTCGAGACGATTCTTTTTGCTTGGGTCTTCGGCATGGAAAGGGCATGGACGGAGATCCATCATGGCGCGGATATGCGGGTGCCGAGGGTTTATAAATTTATAATAAAATACGTAACGCCTCTATTCTTACTGTTTATATTAGGATTCTGGTTCTACCAGGATGGTATCCCAACTCTAATGATGAAGTCAGTGCCTCAGGCCGATAGGCCCGTCGTCCTCGCGACTCGCGCGGGCCTAATTATTCTCTTCCTGATTTTATCTTACCTGGTTCACGTCGCGTGGCGGAAGAAGAGGCGCGCGGCGAATTTTAAAGGAGCGAAGGCATGAGATTATCGGGCTGGATTTTTCTCATTCTCTCTTGGGGCTTCATCGTCGCGCTCGTCGCGTTTTGTTTCTACAAGGTGTTCGCGAAGAAGAAAGTGGATTAAATTTTCTCATAGCATGGAACGAGTTGGTATAAAGAATTTGACAAGAAGCGAACTTGAGAAAGCGTTGGCGGGGTTGGGCGCCGAGAGATATAGGGCGCGGCAGATTTTCAGATGGCTTTACATAGTCGGAGTAAGGTCGTTCGATGAGATGACAGATATCCCGGAAGACCTTCGCCGGAAGTTGAAGGCGAAATTTCACATAACGCATGCAGCGCTTTTAGATTCGAGGCGTTCCTCTCTCGATAGCACCACCAAATATCTACTGAAGCTCGAAGACGGCAATACGGTAGAGGCCGTATTGCTGCCCGAGGAGAGAAGGAATACCATTTGTCTTTCATCGCAAGTGGGGTGTAAATACTGCTGCGGTTTCTGCGCGAGCTCAATCTTTGGCTTTGTGAGAAATCTTAAGGCATCCGAAATCCTTGACGAGGCCATTTTTATCAAAAGAGAGCGGCCGTCCGCGCAAATTACCAATTTGGTCTTTATGGGTATAGGCGAGCCCTTTGATAATTACAATAATGTTTTAAAAGCGATTAAAATTTTTAATGATAGCGCCGCATTCAATATAGGAGCAAGGCGGATTACCGTGTCGACGTGCGGCATAATCCCCGGGATAGAGAGATTAAAAAATGAGGGCCTGCAGGTAGAGTTGTCAGTCTCTTTGCACTCGGCAGATGACAGCAAGAGGTCAAAACTTGTTCCGGTAAATAAAATTTATCCTCTGAAGGAATTAATGAAGGCCGCGAGAGACTATACGGACAAGACAAGCAGGATAATAACCTTTGAGTACGTCATGCTCAGAGATGTAAATTCCTCCAAAGATGACGCCGGAAAATTAGCGCGGCTCTTGAAAGGAATTAAGTGTAAAGTTAATACGATATCATACAATAGAATTAGTCCGACCGCGACGCCATTTAAGCCGATGAAGGCGAGGGATTATGAAGCGCCTTCGGAAGCAGACGTTAAAATCTTTATAAGGACGCTAAAAGAAGAAGGCGTCAATGTAGTCCACCGTAAATCTAAAGGGGCCGATATAGAAGCGGGCTGCGGTCAACTAAAGGCATCGCGATTGAAAAATGCATGAACCTGCCATAAAGAAGAGTCTAAGGTTTTCACTGCTCGATGGGCTATTCGCGAGCATAATGTTTGGCATAAGCGAGACCTTCATCGTGCCTTACGCGATCGCCATGAAGGCGAGCGTAAGGCAGATAGCGGTCTTGTCTTCCTTGCCGGGCCTCGTAGGGGCGCTTCTGCAGGTAAAATCCGCGAGCATTGTCGAAAGGCTCGGCTCGAGGAAGGAGCTGATAAATTCTTCGGTACTGATTCACGCCCTGATGTGGCTTCCCATTATCGCGCTTCCCTATCTTATGTCCGGCGGAGCAGGGGCGCAGCCTATCTTATTGATAATATTCTATACCTTATTCATCGCGGCCGGTTCGCTGGCGCTGCCGGCATGGTCCAGTTTAATGGCGGACCATGTTCCGGAGACAGAGAGGGGCCGCGTCTTCGGTTGGCGGAACAGGGTTTTTGGAGCCATTCATGTATTGAGCATGTTTTCGGCCGGTTTAGTCCTTTATCTTTCTAAGCGTTTTGGTTTACACGGATTTCTGGGTTTCACGGGCATATTTATTATCGCGTTCATCTCTCGGCTAATATCGTGGAATTTTTTGACGCGGATGTATGAGCCGCAGCTAAAAATATCTAAAGAAGATCGTTTTTCGATATTCGATTTTTTGAAACGGATGAAGAGCTCTAATTTTGGAAGGTTCGTTATATTTGTCGCCGCGATGAATTTCGCCACGCTTTTGGCCGGGCCCTTTTTCAGCGTCCTCATGCTTAGGGAATTGAAATTCAATTATCTCACTTATACCATAATACTCATGGCCGCTACGCTGACAGGTTTCGCCGCGATGAAAGTATGGGGCACGCACGCCGACAGATTTGGGAATCGCAGGATCTTAAGACTAACATCTCTCTTCATTCCTATAATACCGATACTGTGGCTATTTTCTCAAAAACCAATCTATCTTATATTCATTCAAGTTTACTCCGGGTTTCTTTGGTCCGGCTTCAACCTGAGCGCCTCTAATTTCATATATGACGCCGTGACGCCTCAGAAGAGAACGCGGTGCATAGCGTATTTCAATGTCATAAACGGCCTTGCCATATTTTCAGGCGCCACGCTGGGAGGACTTTTGTTGAAATTTCTTCCCAATCTATTCGGATATAAGATATTGACGCTTCTATTGATATCGGGAATTTTAAGATTTTTCGCGGCCGGCCTCTGCATGTTCGTGAAGGAAGTGAGGCATGTTAAGGATATCTCAAATTTAGGATTATTTTATAACATGATGGGCTTCAAACCAGCCCCATCTCTTTCCGTCGAAAAGGAATAGGAGGCGGCGTAAAATATTTTGTTTCAATGGATATTTTTGGCAGATTGACCGTCAGGAGCCCTTTCGGCGGATTTTGCCATCAAGGATTTTTATATCATGTGGTATCTATTAATCTTCTATCTTGCCCTTATGGTATACTCCTCTTAATACCTTTGGGAGGTAGCTAAAATCTTGGCAAAATCTATCGCCTTAAGGGCATCCTGCCGGTATCTGCCTACACAGCACAAAATATTTTACTTTGTGGCTGGGGAATAAGAAGAATCTCCAGCAAACCCTAAAAGTTCCGCCAGATAAAGAGAACGAAAACTTTTATTATGTTCTACCCTGAAGTAAGATATTTTGTATAGCAAGTGAAGTTACGGGTGGCCGAGGTCAAGCCTTGAGGGCTTGAAAAAAGGCGGCGAGTGCTTATGGGATGGGGTTATCCCGAATTTTTATAAAGGAAAAATTCGGGATTTGCTGAAAGCAAA
>MHFL01000063.1:0-4664 GCA_001804165.1 Omnitrophica bacterium RIFCSPLOWO2_01_FULL_45_10
CGGAAATGATGTCTGCAAAATCATTTTCGGCCAATTCACGCCTCATTTCGGAATAAACAATATCGTCAAGACGCAAAACCGCTTTCAACTCATTTCCGACTGTTTTATAAAAAAGAAGTGGATCCGCAATTTTCCACCGAACAACATGATCGGCCAAAAGCCTCTTTTTGTCTTTGGTGAGATATTCACCAGGCACCGCATCACGGGCCAGCACGCGCTTGTCAAAGCGAATCACGGATTCCACAAAGGGCCATTTCCAATGCAGTCCGGCATCCTTCGCAGTGCGTTTGTATTTCTGCAAACGCGTGACAATGGCTTGCTCATATTCGTTAATGACATAAACGGATTGAGTTAATAAAATAATGCCAAAAATGGCGGACGCGATCAAAGGCAAGCTCAAACGGTTTGAATTCATCGACCACCTCCGCGTACTGAAAATTCAGGGTAAGACAATTTGGAAGACCCAGCTTCGTTTGAAGCAGGTTTTGGTTGTGCCTCCAGTAAACCCAAATAAGCTGCGGAAGGGTCCACCACTGGGACGATGTTCGTTTGTACATTTGGATCCACCACAAATTTTGGCGCTTTCGGCAAAATTCGTTCCATGGTCTCTAAATATAACCGATCCCGCGTCACTTGCTTTGCCTTCTGATATTCCTCATAAAGAGCCAGAAACCGAGCCGCATCACCTTGGGCTTTCAAAACTCGTTCACCTTTATAGGCTTCCGATTCTCGAATGGTTTTCTGCGCTTGTCCGCGCGCGCGCGGGATCAAATCTTCCTTATAACCTTTGGCTTGATTAATCAATCGCTCCCTATCTTCGCGCGCGCGCACGACCTCATGAAACGCATCCTTGACTTGGTCCGGCGGATCAACCACTTGGAGTTTTACCTCTGTCACCTGCACGCCTGATTGATAATCATCCATCAACTTTTGAAGAAATGCGCGCGTTTCCGACTGAATATGACCTCGCCCCGTCGTTAATACCTCATCAATGGTGGTTCGTCCGACAACGCTTCTAAGCGCCACCTCAGACGCAGCATAAAGCGTATCTTCTGGATCTCTTAAACGGAAAAGAAATTTTGAAGGATCTTGGACTTTATATTGTATGATCATTTGAGCATCAACAATATTTTCATCCCCGGTAAGCATTAATGATTCCGAAATGACGCGCTGCAACCTTCCCATTGAAGTTTCTGACCTGAAACCAATTTCTGCCCGTCTGATGTTGGCAATATTCACAATGTTGCGTTGTTCAATAGGCCAAGGCAAATGATAATTAATCCCGGGCATTGCCTGTTTCACTTCTTTGCCAAAACGCCTGATAACTCCCACTTCACCTTCTTGAACAAAATAAATCCCACTTAACAACCAAAGCAGAATGCCGGCGAAAAAAGCTGTCATGTATATTCTTGGGTCCATAAAAATCCGCTCAAATATATCTCTCGGAACTTGATTAGGATTTTGATTTTGATCTTCCCAAACCATTATTGATCTCCTTCTAACTAATTTATTTCATTGTTCAGTAAACATCTGAAAAAAATAAAAAAGCCGCCATCTGAAAAATCAGACGGCGGCCCGGCCATCAATAAAGCTCCTCTAGGCTAATGCCTAGACCCAGTTGTCATTTCAAAAAATGTCAATTTTGTTAATCATAGCTCTTAATCACGATATGTCAAGACATTATAGAAGAAATAAGCGTCCCCAAGAAGTCTTGGAACGGGATCCTCTCGGAACGAATGTACGACATTATAATTGAATCCTTATACCGTATCCATTAATTAAGGCTATATCTTTCGGTATCGCGTGCTTCGACCGAGTCCAATGCGTTCGATTCTCTTGAACTGAATCAGCCGCGAAAGGACCTGATTAACCGTCGGCCTGGCAATTTTGAGTTTCTTCGAAAGTTCACCGGGCGTTGCCTCATCCACTGTTTGAAAATAGTCTAAAACAAGAAGCTGCTTGGGGGAGAAAAGTTTCTCGACGGCTTCTTTGGATAAGAGCGAAACAGCTCTTTTTGCCTGTTCATAGACGATCAAAAAAAAGAAATCAAGCCATGGCGTCACGTCTTCATTTTTGGTCTTGAGCGTTTTCTGGCTTTTTCGAAGGGCAACGTAATAATCCGCTTTATTATCTTCAACCAATTTTTCATGTGAAACATAGGGTGCGTACAAATATCCCTGTTGGAGCAAAAGGAGGTTTGTGAGAACTCTTGAAAGCCGGCCGTTTCCATCTTCAAACGGGTGAATCATGAGAAATTCGACTAGAAAATTCCCGATTGCAAGGAGCGGGTGTAGTTTTTTCTCCTGAAAAGCCGCCTGCGCCCACTCAGTGAGTTCCTGCATTTCTTTTGGCGTTAAGTAAGCGGGTGTTGTGTCAAAAAGAATACCGACTGATTTTCCTTCTTGATCTATCATATGGACTTTGTTTTCGGTTTTCTTGTACTCACCTCTGTGGCGCTTGTCCTTTTCCGCGTATTTGAGAAGTTCTTTGTGAAAATGTTTGATTGTGCTTTCAGAAAAGCGGATGCGCTTCCAAGCATCAAAAACGTTCTGGAGAAGTTCGTAGTAACCCTTCACTTCCTGCTTGTCACGATCGGTAAACTTTTGGACGGAAATCCCGCGCATGAGCTTTTCAACATCCTCATCCGAAAGGCGCGCACCTTCGATCCGTGTAGATGCGCCTGTAGATGCGATGAGAACGGATTGCTTCAAACGCCCCAAGACCTGCGGGCTTAAGTGAACGCCGCCGATCCATTGGCCCTTCAATTCGTCAATCTGGGCAATCCTTGTCCAAATCGTGCTGGGTAAACGTTCAATCCGCGCATTCAATCTCTGGTATGGCATTTTGGGCAACTCCCATCTTATATTTTAACTATATAAGATTATATACGATTATGAACGGAAAGCAAGGGCCTATTGCCCCCTTCTTTGGGGAAGAACCAAGAACCAGAACCAGTAAGAGAAGCGTCTCTAACGTCGGACACTTGGAACCAGATATACCAGTTCCTTCGGGAAGTCGAAATGCTCAAGGAAGTCTGTGGTTTAAGTTTTGGGTAATAAATAGGTTACGCGGATTCCGTCTTTATTTAATTTTACAACCGATCTTAAATTATTGATCTTTACCACTGCTCTCAAACAAGCATCTCGAAACTTTAAAAACGTGGTTCTATTTAGGTAAATAAACACTTCGGGAAGACAAGACCGCTTTATCATTTTCACACGCTTCATTTTTTTATAAAATTTGATTTCAGATTCTTCCTCGAAAAAAAGAGTAAAATAATCATCTAGGTACGTTCGCTTTATTTGATTCAGCTTATTTTGGGTAAAAGCGTTTTTTTGACCGCCTCCGCACATAATATCTATGCTCTTATTGGTACACCTTATTCCCCCATAAGAATGAACCTCCGTGTCCTCTATGTAAGGATTTTTCTTAATTTCTTTTTGCAATTCTTGTTTTGACTTAGTTTTTCTCAGAAGCTTGCAGAATTTCTCAAATACTTCTTTCTCAAAACTTATATCGGTCAACCCGTAGCGAACGGTTACTCTCCTGCTTCTTTTTTTATAAAATTTAGGCTTTGATTCATAATAAGTGATTTTAAGACCTATTGATTTAACTCTTAATATAACACGGGGACTATCTGGCATCACAAACATAATACATCCTTTCTGAATCTTTTAGGACGTGGCGAAGTAGCGTCCCCAAGGGCCGAAAGCTTAATGCTTTCGGCATTCCGCTCGGCCTGGATGGCCTTCGCTTCAGGATTTTTCAAATTCCCTTGGGAATAAAAGCGCAGCGTCGGACACGTCACTCCTTAGAAGTGCCGACGCAGTGCTTATTCATTAGAATAAGCGTCCCTAAGCTCCGATACTTGGAATCAGATATACCAGTTCTTGCGCGAAGTCGAAATGCTCAAGGAAGCGTGTGTAGTTTAGCTTCCTACAGCTCTATTTTCAAGTCTTCCTCCCCCAGCTGAATCACTCCCTCGGCGGATTGGAATCTATGACCACCTGATTTTATATCAAGGGGACAGAGCAATTAGACGATAAGTTTCTACACAGACCACAAACACGGAAAGCGTAAGATTTTTCCCCGCTATCAAGATTTGGTTCGATAAAATGATTTAACGGTTTTTTAATTTAAGAAGGAGCCGCATTATGGAGCATACAAAAACCACCACAACATTTACTCTGGAAGGATTTCGTATCGCCAAAAATTTGGGTGTTGTCAGAGGAGTAGTTGTTCGCTCTCGGTCTGTTTTTGGAAGTATAGGGGCGTCGCTTCAAACGATTTTTGGGGGTAACATAACTCTTATGACAAATTTGTGCGAGAAAACGCGAAAAGACGCTTTTGAGATGATGTTAAGCCACGCTGACGAGACGGGAGCTAATGCTGTTCTTGGGGTTCGCTACGACGCCAATGAAATAATGCAAGGTGTTACGGAAGTGCTATGTTATGGAACAGCCGTGACAGTTGAGCCTATATAAAAAAGAAAGAATCTTTTTTGGTTACTGTGATTGTGTTTTTGGGGTGGAGGAAATAAGATTACCTTGAGGGTCATATTCTTTTTCACTTACTCGAACTCCATCCTTCATTTCGATTTCTTTTTGAAGCGACCCATTCTCATAAAATCCTTTGGAAATACCACTACCCATCTGAAAATGAGA
>MHFL01000063.1:4680-5791 GCA_001804165.1 Omnitrophica bacterium RIFCSPLOWO2_01_FULL_45_10
TTCGCCCGATAAAGTTCCGTTCTTGAAGTAACTTTTTCCTTCGCCATCAGGTACGCCATCCTTCATAGTCATTTCGCCACGAAGTTCCCCCGTTTCGTAATACATTTTTGAAGACCCGTCTCTCACACCATTAACGTAAGTATGCTCAAATTCTACCCGTCCACTTTTATAGTAGGTTTTGCGAACACCGTCGATTTGATTATTCACATATGCAGTTTCCGCTTTCAATTCGCCAGTTTCATAGTATTCTTTGCTAATTCCTTCCAGTTGACCGTTTTTGTATAGCCATTCTGCTTGTAATTTACCGCTTGGATAAAATTGTTTTTGTATCCCGTTTTTTATTGGTTTTCCAGTAACATCGGAATAGCCAGCAAGCTTTTGTCGCCGATTCCACGGTGAATAAATGAAAATCGCTTTTGCTTTGATATCACGACGAGGAACAAAACCCCAATTTCTACTATCCGAACTTTGTGCGCTATTATCTCCCAAGACAAAATAGGAATCATTTGGGATTTCAATGGTTTGACCTTTCTTTCCATATGCCCAATCGTCGCGATTAGAATAATAGCGGTCAATGGGTATTAAAGGCGTGTTTAATGCCGTCCCGTTAATAAAGACGTGACCGTCTTCGATTTTGATTCTTTCCCCTGGTAACCCCACTACACGTTTTATAAAGTCTTTTTTTCGGCCAAGTGGATATTCAAAAATAATTACATCACCACGTTTGGGATTTTCAAACCGGTAAATCCACTTGTTTACAAGAATTCTATCCCCTTTCAGAATGGTGGGAGACATTGTATCTGTGGGAATTTTGTAAGGGCTAAGGAAATACGTTCTGATTCCGACCGTAATTACCAAAACAATCAAAAAACTTGCAATCCCTCTTGCAATAGGAGTCATCTACATTTTCCTCTTTGATATATCGGGGCTTTTCCTCAAAGAAAAGCGTCCCCAAGGGGATTTGCACTTGCGCTGGTTGCGCAAGTACTTGCCGTGAGGAACTTGACGTTCCTCTACGGCAAAATCCTCCATTGGCAAAACAAATAAAAAATCCCGCAACAAAAGTTACGGGATTTTTTATGCGTCCCCAAGGGGATTTGAACCCCTGCCG
>MHFL01000064.1:0-19797 GCA_001804165.1 Omnitrophica bacterium RIFCSPLOWO2_01_FULL_45_10
AGATTTTAGTCGAGGACATCAATAACCATAAGAAATTCAAGAAGAATATCCTGCGCCTCGACGGCTCGGTGGATTGGGCGGGCGTAAAGCGGTGGTGAACGGCGTGGTAGCCAAGCGGCAAGGCAGGAGTCTGCAAAACTCTTATACGCGAGTTCGATTCTCGCCCACGCCTCCAGTTTGCATTGTAAAATTGGACGCGTAGCGCAGTTTCCGCCAAAATTTTTAATCATGGGCGCATAGCGCAGTTGGTTAGCGCACCACGTTGACATCGTGGGGGTCATAGGTTCGAATCCTATTGCGCCCACCACTAACAAATTTGGCCTCAAGCCCAAAAAGTGTGGAATGGCTTTTTGGCCTTCGGCCCGCCATAATGAAATCATGGGCGGGGCTTGCGCCCAAATTTGTTTAAGGACAAACCTTTTTAGGAAAAAGGTTTTTCCTTAATATTTCTTTTCCAAAAATTATATAGTCGCTATGCTGAACGGTAAAAAAATCGTCGTTGTCATGCCCGCTTACAATGCCGAAAGGACTTTGAAAAAGACATGCGACGAAATTCCTAAAGACATCGTGGACGAGATAATACTGAACGACGACCATTCGAGCGACAGGACATTAGAGGTGGCGGAACGGCTTAACATTCGTATATTCAGCCATGACAGAAACACGGGTTACGGAGCAAATCAGAAGACCTGTTATAGGGAGGCCCTGCGGGTCGGCGCCGACGTCGTTGTGATGCTTCACCCGGATTATCAGTATCCGCCGAAATTAGTGACCGCAATGGCGGGCCTTATCACATCCGGGATCTTCGATATTGTATTGGGCTCTCGGATGTTGGGGAATCTGGCGATAAGAGGAGGGATGCCTTTATATAAATATATCTCTAACAGAGCGCTTACCTTCGCGGAAAATAACATCTTGGGCCAGAGACTCTCAGAATACCATACTGGTTTAAGGGCCTTTTCCAGAGATGTCCTCTTGAATCTCCCTATCTTAGAGAATTCCGATGACTTTCTCTTCGATAATCAGATATTGGTTCAGGCATTCTATTTCGGATACAGGATCGGCGAGATAACCGCGCCTTCGGTTTATACAAAAGAATCTTCAACGATAAATTTTAAGCGAAGCGTCGTGTATGGATTCGGCGTCCTATGGACGGCTGTGCAATATGTCCTGCAAAAATGTTCGCTTGGAAAGTTTGGCATATTCGCTAAGGACGGAAAAAAGTTAACGGTTTAGCGGCGGGATTTGATATATTGACACCTTAGAGCGGGAGTTATAAAATAACTTAACATTTAAAACTTAAAAATGGCCATGCCGAGGTGTCGGAACTGGCAGACGATATGGATTTAAAATCCATTGCCCGTCAGGGCGTGAGGGTTCAAATCCCTCCCTCGGCACCAGTAAAAACAGTAATTAGTAATTCGTAAATAGTAATTAGAATAATAAAAATTTATGATAAGGTTTACTAAGAGAGCATGGATCTAAATACGTTAAGACATAGCGCATCCCACGTTATGGCGCAGGCGGTGAAGATATTGTGGCCGGACGCGAAACTGGGGATAGGCCCTTCGATAGAGGACGGCTTCTATTACGATTTTGATAAAAAAGAGCCGTTTGCGCCGGAAGATTTAGAAAAGATAGAGGCGAAGATGGCCGAGGTTATAAAGAAGGATTACAAGTTCGAAAAATCAGAGATGAAAAAAGAGGACGCCGTTAAATTATTTGAAAAGATAGGCGAGACATATAAGGCCCAACTCTTAAAAGAGATACCGGATGAGGTTGTGACTATATATAAGGACGGAGATTTTCTGGATCTGTGCCGGGGGCCGCACATAGAATCGACCGGCAGGATAAAAGCATTTAAACTCCTCTCGATAGCGGGGGCGTATTGGCACGGCATAGAGACGAATCCGATGCTTCAAAGGATTTACGGCACCGCATTCGAGACAGAAAAGGATCTCAAAGAATATTTAAGGTGCTTAGAGGAAGCGCGGAGGCGCGACCATAGAGTGTTGGGGAAACAATTAGAATATTTTAGTTTTAATGAGGAGGTCGGGCCGGGGCTCGTTTTATATCATCCGAAAGGCGCTATCACAAGAACCATAATCGAGGATTACATAAAAAGGGAGCACTTGAGGCGCGGTTATGAACTTGTAATAGGCCCTCACATATTGAAGAGCGATATCTGGATAAGGTCGGGCCATTACGAATATTATAAAGAGAATATGTATATATTCAAGATAGAGGGCCAGGAATACGCGATAAAACCGATGAACTGCCCAGGCCACATATTAGTCTACAAGTCCAAGATGAGAAGTTATAGGGACCTGCCTTTACGGTACTTCGAACTCGGCACAGTTTATAGAAATGAAAAATCAGGAGTTCTTCACGGGCTTCTAAGGGTGAGAGGCTTTACACAGGATGACGCTCACATATTCTGTTTGAGAGAGCAGGCGGAAGCCGAGATAATGAAAGTCATAGATTTCGTAGCCGATACCTTAAGGGTCTTCGGGTTTGATGATTTTTCCGTAGAGTTGTCTACTCGGCCCGCTAAATCAATAGGCAATGAGTCGGATTGGGAGGCGGCTCAAAGCGCTCTCATCAATTCATTAAATAAGAAGGGATTAAATTACGAGGTCAACGAAGGCGAAGGGGCCTTCTACGGGCCCAAAATAGATATAAAATTAAAAGACGCGTTAAAGCGCGAGTGGCAGTGCGCCACCATACAATGCGACTTTGCGTTGCCCGAGAGATTTGACCTGACGTACATAGGTCAGGATGGCAAAGATTATAGGCCAATAATGCTTCATCGTGTCATTCTGGGATCTCTCGAAAGATTTATGGGCGCGTTGCTCGAGCATTTCGCGGGCCAGATGCCGCTCTGGTTGGCGCCGATACAATGTATTATAATTCCTGTTTCCGAAAAGGTCATCGGATATGCTAAAGAGGTGGAACATTATTTACGCGAGGCCGAAGTTCGGACCGCTGTCGATGAGCGGAATGAAAGATTGGAGAAGAAGATTCGGAACGCCGAGGTCGAGAAGGTTCCTTACATGTTAATAGTTGGAGAGAAAGAAACGAAAGAGAGGACCATTTCGGTTCGATTGAGGTCCAAAGGCGACATCGGTAAGATGACGCTTGATGAATTTAATAAATTGCTCAAAAAGGAAATTGAAGAGAAAAAGTAGAGGAGGTGAGAGAATATCGCAGGGAGAGAATTGAGGATAAATCATAGGATTCGGGCCAAAGAGGTGAGGGCAATCGATGAAAATGGCGGCCAGTTGGGGGTGATCGGTTTAGAGGATGCGCTGAAGCGAGCCGAGGAGGCAGGGCTGGACCTGGTCGAAGTGGCGCCTACGGCAAATCCGCCTGTATGCAGGATAATAGATTATTCAAAATATAAATACGAACAGGCGAAAAAGGAGAAGGAGGCGCACAAGAAGCAAAAGGTTGTGCATATAAAGGAAGTCAGGTTTGGTCCTAAGATAGGCGAGCACGACTACCAATTTAAACTGAAATCGATCGGGGAATTTTTAAAAAGGGGCGACAAGGTAAAGGTTACGATGATGTTCAGGGGGAGGGAGATGGAGCACATAGACTTGGGCAGGAAGGTCCTGGACAGGCTCAGCTCCGACATATCATCGATAGGCGAGATAGAGATGGCCCCGCGACTCGAAGGCCGTTTTTTTAACATGATTATCAGCACGAAGTGAAATGAGGCCATAAGTTATGGAGCGCATAGCGCGAGATAACTTATAAGGCCGAATTTCATTGCGAGGGCACGAAGTGCCCGAAGCAATCCAAGACATTACGAGGAGACACATGCCGAAATTAAAGACAAATAAAGCATTGAGAAAAAGGATCAGGTTCACTAAAACGGGTAAAATAAAGCATTTTAAGGCGGGAAGGAGCCATCTTCTGACGAGCAAAAGGTCGAAGAGGAAGAGGAAGTTGGGTAGGCCTGGGTATGCGGCAAAGGGAGAAGAGAAGATACTCAAGACAGTCATGCCCTACGGAGCGTAGAGCGCAAAACTAAAGCGTATTACGAGGAGGGAAAATGGCGCGAGTCAAACATGCGGTTGCGACGAAGAGGCATAGGAAGAGGGTATTGAAAGCGGCCGAGGGCCAATGGGGCGGCCGGCACCGCTTTTACCGAAGGGCAAAGGAATCGGTTGCCAAAGGCATGATGTATAGTTTCCGGGACAGGAAGGCGAAGAAGCGCGCCTTTAGATCCCTATGGATAACGAGGATAAATTCTGCCTGCAGAGAGCACGGGATATCTTATTCGAAATTTGTCCAGGGGCTAAAGAAAGCAAAGGTATTGCTTGACAGGAAGATTCTGGCGGAACTCGCGGTGTCGGACAAGAAGGCATTCGGCAAATTGGTTGAGACTGTTAAAGCGTGAAAGAAAAAATAGACGAGATAACACAGGAAGCGCTTAAAGAGATCGAGTCCGCGAAAGGCGATAGGGCTTCTCTGGAAGCAGCCAGAGTAAAATATCTCGGCCGAAAAGGCATGATAACAGAACTCTTCAAATCGATGGCTCAGGTCGATCCGGCCGAACGGCCCGAGGCGGGACGGCTTATAAATATATTGAAGGATAATGTTACGAAGGCGCTTGACGATCAGTTACTATCCCTTGCGAAGGTTGAAGAGGCTGGGGGAAGGCTTGACATAACACTGCCCGGCATATCGCGACGGTTGGGGAAGAAACACCCCATAACGAAGACGATAGATGAGATATTGGGCATATTCATATCGCTGGGTTTTAGGGTCGTTGAGGGCCCGGAGATAGAGACAGAATACTATAATTTCGAAGCCCTGAACATTCCGTTGGAGCACCCTTCAAGGGATGCCTTCGATACGTTCTATATAGAGACAGTAGACCGGAGGCCAGAGACCGTAGACCAGAAATATTTATTACGGAGCCACACATCTCCTGTTCAGATAAGATTTATGGAAAAGAATAAGCCCCCATTTTCGATTGTAGTTCCGGGTAAGGTATATAGGCCAGATGCGACCGACGCCTCGCATTCATTCATGTTCCATCAGGTCGAAGGCCTCGCCGTAGGCGACAATATAAGATTTTCTGATTTAAAGGGCATTTTATCTATATTCGCAAGACGAATATTCGGGTCGAAGACAAGATTACGCTTTCGTCCGAGTTTCTTTCCGTTTACAGAGCCGAGCGCGGAAGTCGATATATCGTGCATTATATGTAAGGGTCAAGGGAAATGTTCCGTATGCGGAGGCAAGGGATGGCTCGAGATTCTGGGCGCCGGCATGGTAAATCCGCGAGTATTTGAAAATGTCGGTTATGATTCGGAAAAAATTACGGGTCTCGCGTTTGGAATGGGCGTGGAAAGAATCGCCATGCTTAAATATGGCATCGACGACATTCGGCTATTCTTTGAGAATGATATAAGGTTTTTGAGGCAGTTCTAATGCGCATAAGTTACAATTGGTTAAAAGACTATATTGATCTAAACATTTCTCCGGAGAGAGCCGCTCAACTTTTGACAATGGCGGGATTTCCGGTTGAGGCGGTAAATAAGATACCGGGAGATTGCCTATTCGACATCGAGGTCACTTCCAATAGAGGCGATTGCCTCTCATTTTTAGGCATCGCCCGCGAACTCTCGGCGATTACAGGCAGTAAGCTGAAGATGCCGTTGTCATTGCGAGGACGAAGTCCGAAGCAATCTCAAAAAACGGGATTGCTTCGCCCCTTCGGGGCTCGCAATGACAAGGAAATACAATCCGCTGTTTCCGTAAAGGTCGAAGACAAAAAGTTGTGCCCGAGATACACAGCGCGAGTCATAAGAGGCGTTAAGGTCAAAGAATCTCCGAAATGGCTGACGAAGAGAATAGAGGCGATGGGATTAAGGCCGGTGAACAACATCGTCGACATTACAAATTTCTGTCTCTTTGAGACGGGCGAGCCGATACATGCCTTCGATTTGGATAAGATATCCGGCTCCCATGTCATAATAAGAAGGGCTAAGAAAGAAGAGAGGGTTCTCACGATAGACGGCATAGAAAAAATCTTGAATGAGACGGACCTGGTGATCGCGGACGAGGATAAGGTAATAGCGATAGCGGGCGTGATGGGCGCTTCAAATACGGAGGTCACGGATTCTACAAAAAATATACTGTTTGAAGCGGCATATTTCGATCCGGTCACAATCAGAAAGACGTCCCGACGGCTCGGCCTATCGACTGAATCGAGTTACAGATTCGAGAGGTCAGTCGATATAAGCAATATCGCATATTCATCAAACAGGGCCGGTGAGCTCGTGATTGATTTGGCAGGCGGCGAGGGGGGAGAATTCGTCGATATAGGCATAAAAACCGGGGGAGAGATATCTATAACTTTAAGATATCCTTACCTAGATAAAATATTGGGTTTGGCTCTTCCTCGATCAGAGGTCGATAGGATATTAGAATCGATCGGCTTCAACATATCTTCCCATTCAGACGGAAAGGTCAAGCTAAAGGCGCCGCAATTTCGGCAGGACATAAGACGCGAAATAGACTGCATAGAAGAGGTCGGCCGGATATACGGATATGAGAAGATAAAAGAAACGATCCCTTCTATAGTGGAAGGCGGGGATAGATTGCCTTTCAATAGAATAGTCGATAACAGAATTAAAGATACTCTGAATGGCCTCGGGATGGATGAGGCAACGACCTATGGGCTATTGAGCAAAAAGATATTAATCATGTCGGGCCTCGAGGGAAATATTAGGGATAAAAATATCGTTGAGTTGAAGAATCCCCTGACCAGCGATCAGGAGGTTATGCGGCCAAGTCTATTGCCCGGCCTATTGAATTCCATGCGGTGGAATATAAATCGAAAGGCGGCTCTCATAAATCTATTCGAGTTGGGCAAGGTGTATACTAAGGATGGAAATGGCCGATTTCGCGAGGCCGAACATCTTTCCTTAGGATTGGTCGGCGAGGCGCGGGCATTTTGGTTCGAAGGCGCAAGGCCGGCCTCATTCTTTGACTTAAAAGGAATCGTCGAGACCTTGCTCTCGGAGCTAGGAGTAGATTCTCCCTCTTTTGAGCGTATCGAAGATTCTTTATTTTCGCCGGCCGCGGCAGCGTCTATTACGGTGAACGGCGACAAAGTTGGTGTCATAGGAGAAATCTCAGGTCAAGTTTTGGCCGACTTTGATATAAAAGAGAAGATCTTCGCCTCAGAACTGGATATCGACGCGATCTTAAACTACGCAAAGTTAGAAAAGAGATTTAAGGGCCTCCCTCTTTATCCGTCGGTCGTTAGGGACATGTCTATTATCGTGGACGAAGGCGCGTCTAATGCCGAACTTATCGCGTCGATGAAGTCGGCCGGCGGCTCGATCTTAAAAAATGTTGAGCTCCTCGATAGATATAAAGGTAAACAGATCCCTGAAGGGAAAATTGGTCTCACCTACCGGCTGGAGTATCAGGACTTGATGAAGACGCTGGAAGATAAGGACGTCGTACGCCTTCATGCCAATGTAATTAAGGAACTTGAGCAAAAGTTCGCTATAACGTTAAGATAGACAAGCCGCTTTTAGTTGATTTTCTAGAATTTTTATGATATACTTTAATCGGAAAGAAAATCTCCCTGCAGTGCGCGTGATTCGAGTGGAGAATCTTGAGCCAACACTGTTTAAATAGGGGATCTAACTTTATGGACGTTTAGGCGCCTGTAAGAGGATCCCCACCTGTACATAACAGGATCAAGATTATTCAATCTCGCACGGCACTTGCGGGGATTTTTATTTATGGATCTATTCGAAAAAGAAAAAAAGGACATAAAAGGGCACGAGCCGCTTGCGGTGAGGGTGAGGCCGAGGTCGCTCGATGATTTCGTCGGCCAGGAGCACATTCTCGGCAAAGACAAACTCTTGAGGCGCTTGATAGAATCCGATAAGATATCGTCGTTGATACTATATGGGCCTCCGGGCTGCGGTAAGACGACGCTCGCGTTAATCATAAGCGAACGCACCGATTCATACTTCGAAAGGATAAACGCGGCCTCTAACAATGTGGCGGACATAAGGAGAATCATAGACATCGCTAAGAAACGCGCATCGATAGATGGAAGGAGAATGATACTATTAATAGATGAGATACATCGTTTCAATAAAGCACAGCAAGACGTCCTGATGCCGGACGTTGAGGCAGGCAATCCTATTTTAATCGGGACAACGACGCACAATCCATTCTTCTATGTGAACGCGGCCCTGCTTTCACGCTCGCAAATATTCGAGTTTAAAAAACTTTCCGATTACAATGTAGCCGCTGTTGTAAACGCGGCCCTGGCTAATAAAGAGAGAGGGCTTGGAAATGTTTCAGTGGCAATGGATGGCGATGCCTTGAGCCACCTTGCCAAAACTTCCGAAGGCGACGCAAGGCGCGCTCTATCCGCGCTCGAAGTTGGCGTCTTGACCACGCCTAAAGGCAAAGATAAAAAGATTCACTTTACGTTGAAAATAGCGGAAGAGTCCATTCAAAAGAAGGCCGTCCTTTATGACAAGGACGAAGATGGACATTATGATACGATATCGGCATTCATCAAGTCCATGCGGGGTTCTGACCCTGACGCCGCGCTCTACTGGCTCGCGAAGATGATCTATGCCGGCGAGGATCCCCGATTCATCGCGCGCAGGATTGTGATATGCGCGGCTGAAGATGTTGGCAATGCGGACCCTCAGGCGCTCGTAGTGGCAAATGCCGCGATGCAAGTTGCGGAGTTCGTCGGCATGCCGGAAGCTCGGATTCCTCTGGCTCAAGCCGCGGTCTATGTCGCGGCCGCCCCAAAGTCCAACGCCGCGTATTTAGGGATTGAGAGCGCGCTAAAGGATGTGGAAGAAGGCAAGGTTCTTGAGGTGCCGGATCACCTTAAGGATGCCCATCTTGACTCCGAAGAATTCGGCCACGGCAAAGATTATAAATACGCTCATGAGTATGAGGGCCATTACGTTAAGCAGGAATATAAACCATCGGATAAAGTCTATTATCTTCCGACGGAGATGGGATACGAGAAGAAGATAAAAGAGTGGCTTAAGCAACTCAAAGAGAACAAATAATTTTATGGACAAAAAGGCAGTTGCGCTATTATCCGGAGGGCTTGACTCTATACTCGCGATCAGGTTGATGCTTGAGCAGGAAGTTGAGATCGAGGCCCTGAATTTTTTGACCGTATTCTGCACCTGCACGAGGAAGGGGTGCCAGAACGCGGCGAAGACGGCGGCAGAGACGCTCAAGGTCCCTCTTAAGATTGTTAATATCAGCGAGGAATACCTGCAGATAGTCAAAAGCCCTAAACACGGTTACGGCTCCAACATGAATCCCTGCATAGATTGTCGAATATTCATATTTAAGAAGGCGAAAGAATACATGGAAAAAGTCGGAGCGTCTTTTATAATTACAGGTGAAGTGCTGGGTGAGCGGCCCATGTCTCAGCGAAAGGACGCCATCCTTTTGATTGAAAAGGAGGCGGGCCTGAAAGGCCTTATCCTTAGGCCGTTATCGGCAAAATTCTTCGAGCCGACAATTCCGGAAAATCAGGGCCTAATAAATAGAAATAGATTATTGGATATCTCGGGCCGCTCCCGAAAACCGCAGATAGCCCTTGCGGAAGGATTCGGCATAAATGATTATCCATGTCCGGCAGGCGGCTGCCTCCTGACGGATTCAGGATTTGCGCGCCGCATAAAGGACCTCATAGAGCACGATTCTTTAGATTTGAGTAATGTTAGACTGCTGAAGACAGGCCGGCATTTTCGCTTGACCGAAAACGCGAAACTTATAATAGGAAGAGAGGATAGCGAAAATGCCGTTCTGGAAGCTCAGATTGAGGACGGCGATATCTGTCTACGTTTGAGTGATTACCCCAGCCCATTTTCAATCATAAGAGGAGATGCCGATAACGGCTTGATAGAACTCGCGGCATCGGTCGTCGCATACCATACTAAATTTCGCGGCCAAGAAACTCTGAGAATCGATTACCGGAAAGTTCCTATCTTAAATCACACTACAATATCTATCCGGCCGGCAAAATTGGAAGAAGTTGAAAAAATAAGGATTTGATTTAGCGCCGCCACGCTGATATAATAACGGGTAAAAAGGAGAATAAATTGTGAAGAAAAAAATTTTTAGTCCGGTTGGGGAAAAGGAAGTAACACGCGCGATAGTTGACGAGTTCGCCAAACAGTTTAAAGAATATGTAGAATCCGACTGCATCATAATAGGCGCGGGCCCGTCGGGCCTCATGGCAGGGCGGCAACTCTCCAGAAAGGGCGTCAAGGTATTTATCATAGAGAGGAACAATTACCTGGGAGGCGGATTCTGGATAGGCGGGTATCTAATGAATAAACTGACGGTGAGAGAGCCCGGCCAAATAGTTTTAAAGGAGTTGGGCATACCGTATAAACAATATACGAAAGGTCTCTATGTAGCGGACGGTCCGCATGCGTGCTCGAAATTGATAGCCTCGGCCTGCGATGCGGGCGTGAAGTTCGCGAATATGACGATATTCGACGACGTTGTCCTGCGCGAAAACAATCGCATTGCCGGAGTCGTCGTGAACTGGACGCCTGTGACGGCGCTCCCGCGCGAGATAACCTGTGTTGATCCCGTCGCGTTAGAATGTAAAATTGTGGTCGATGCCACAGGCCACGACGCCTGCGTAGTGAGAAAGTTGGAAGAACGAGGGCTGATCAAGGCCCCTGGTTTCGGCGCGATGTGGGTAGAGCACTCAGAGGACCTGGTAGTCGAGCACACAAAAGAGGCGCATCCAGGGCTCGTCGTATGCGGGATGTCGGTCACGACCACGTTCGGACTTCCACGCATGGGGCCCACATTCGGCGCGATGCTCCTTTCCGGTAAAAAGGCCGCGGAAGTGGTGCTCGGCATTTTGAAGAAGCGTGGCAAGTAATTTAACTTTTCCCGACAGCGTATACGTTTATAACGAGAATGTCAAAGGCGTAGACTTTAAAAGTTTAGAGCGCTTCATAAAGAAGAATTTTGGTAAGATATCGCTAAAAGTAATACGGATTAAAGAAAAAATCGTCGCGACAAAAGGCGTTCTTTTCGATCCAGTAAAGACAAAAACAAATTTTGATAAGGTTATCCACAGCCGTAGCCCAGGCTTAAGCCTGGGCTACGGCTGTAATGTTATTCTCACCGACAAACTCATCGCCACCTTCGACGAAGATAAAAAATTGCACATCCGCGCGTCAATTTATAGTTTTCCATCGATAATATCCATATCCGGCATAGTCGAAGGACCCGCTAAACCGAAAGATTACTACCTATATAAAGATAGATTCACAAAATTGGGCGTCTGGGAAATAGAAGAGCCCAAAATAAAGAAAAGATTCAAAACAAGATTTATCGACTACGGCGACAGACGCATGACAGAAGTTTTAAAAGGTTACGTGAGCCAAGCCCTATTTTTTCATATTACCGGTAACCCATTCTGCGAAAAAAGATATTGCCGCCTCTTCAATAGCCACTGGCAGGAAGGCCTCATCCATTCGCAAGTCAAGGTGGGGAAGTTTTGCCGCCACCATAAGAAACAATTATGTATATTGCAATTTAGTAAACACTAATTAACGATGCATAAATCAGTAAAAGTTAAGATTTAAAAAAGATAGATAAATTTACTTGACAAAAGATTTTGTCATGGTATACTTCTGATAGTTTTTCAAATATAACAGTTTATTGAATCACCACAATAAAATGCTTGGCGCAATTTAAGAGTCAGGCATTTTTTATTTTGTAAACTGATTTATAAAGGTAACCGGAGAAATCATGAAAACACCTCACAAGATAGTCTCTACCGTAGTATCAATATCTTTTCTATTTAATACCTTAGTATCGGACATTGCCATTGGCGAGTCCCTTTTCTATCGTGACGCGCAAAAAGACAATTTGGCGCCGGCCAGCGTAACAAAACTCATAGAAGAATTCGCGGGTGATATTGACCGGATGGCGAAGACGCCGTCGCGGAAGCGTCCTGCCTTGCCCGAGTGGCTCGGCCAAAGAAAAGAAGGCTTCGCTAAGGCATGGGTAAGGACATATGCTAGCGAATTGTCGAAGCGCGTAATCGTAAATGTGCTTGAGAGCCGTGAATATAAAAGCATGACTCCGGAAGAGAGACTTAAGCACCTAACAACAGTCGAAGACGTATTTATAAAAGTCATTCAAGATAAATCAAAGAACATGCCCCGCTATCGCCGTGACACGCTGATTCAAGCGATACGCCAAGAATTTAAGGCCGGCCGTCTCATCGAAGGCCCTGCCGCGACCCAACATCCTGTTATTGCGAGCCCCACCTCGACGTCCCTCCCCGTCATTGCGAGGAGCGAAGCGACGAAGCAATCTCAAGAGACCGTGACCCGCGCCTCGGCGCCCGTCCGCCGTAGCTCCTCCGGAGATTCCGCGTTGAAGAGCGAAGGCGGAAGCGGGAAAGCGGTGGAAGGCGTTCTGCATACAGAACCGCACGCTATCGCTGTGGTCCTTGCGAAAAATATATTTGTCACAGCCAATGCCGCCGCCAAAACCGAACGGTATATTGTGATAGATAACACAGGCCCGATACGCATATATCATATGGATGAAGCAGCGCAAAATCTCTCTGGTTACATCAAAAAAGCGCTTACAGGCGGCGCGATAGCATCTTTACGGCTTGTGTCAGAGAGAAATAAAGTCACAGCGTTCATCACCACAACCAATAAGCCCCGCGCCTCGGCGAGCGGGGCGATACTCGCCGAGACAGCACGATTTACTCAAGCCGACTTAAACACGACACTCGAAACACTGAAAGGATTCGCCGCAGCCCATCCTGTAATCACGGCGATTGCCGCCTTCTGCATAGTTATAGGTATAATCGTGGCGGCATGGCGGTATCTCTTTCCCGTTAGCTGGCATCTCTCCCATCTCGATCGTGATAATAGCAGAGAAGTTTTAGCCAAGATGGGTTCTAGGGCAGTTCCAGGATTAGTAAAAATTTTTAAAAATACGAATGAAACAGACAATAGACGTTACCTTGCCACAACAATATTGGAGAAAATAGGATGGGAACCGGCTAATCTTGATGAAGAGATTTTGTATGATATCGCAGGTATAAAGTATAAACGACTTATCGAGATAGGGATTCCGGCTATTCCGTTTTTGATCAGAGAAAAAGAACTGCCTCCGCCGTATTTTTTAAATGTCCCTAAGGCCATTGAGGCAATAAATGACCCAAGTAACACTAAATTGCTCGTAGAAAGTTTAGCAAGTCCGCATTCATCCGTTCGGGAAGCCTGCATTAAAGCATTAATCAATATAGACGACTCGCGGCTCAGACCACTGACAGCGGCCTGGTCCGCCGCCAAGAAAGAATATAATCATACACCAGAACCGTTGACCTATCACGATATATCGCTGATAAAAGAATGCATAAAGTCTGGAAGAGAGTTTAGGTTTAAGGTGGAATATACGCCTCCAGTGACTCATGAAGAATTGGAAACGGTAATGGATAGGCGCGGACATCCAACAACAGGAAACAGTTACGAGACCTTTGTAGATGTTCCAGCGAAGCTCAGGATCATAGCCTTTCCCGATACACAACCCGCTCCCCGTGCCTCGGCAAGCGGATTTTTACCGCAAATTCCTTCTGCCGCCGAAAATCCTGTCGAAGGACTCACTAACGAGCTCAGAAAGTTTAAGCTCACCAAAAAAGAATTAGAGGTTTTAGGCTGGCTCCTAACCCCGGATGATTCTAAGACTATCGAAGAGCTGGCCAAAAAACATTACGCTTCAAAGCGGACTATAGATTCTCATATCGCGAATATATACCTGAAATTACGGGTTTCTAACAGAATACAATTGTTTATTAAGATAGGAAGACTTCTACGGAAAGAGCGAAAAGAAGGGAAAATCGAAAACGGTATTATAGCGAAAGAAATTCGCCTGACGCCAGAAGAATGGGCCGTACTTTCCCATATATTTGAAGGGAAATCTTCAAAAGAAACAGCCAATGCGTTAGGCAAGTCAGAAAAAACCGTCGATTTCCATTTGGCTAGAATATATGAAAAATGCGGGACGCCACTCGGTAAAGGCAGGATAGGCCTTGTTAAAATGTTATGGAGAGGCGAGATCGTATTAACCGGGAGCGAGGCTAAGGAAGGAACCGCTGTCACCCGCGCCTCGGCGAGCGGCGCTAAAATCAGAGTTCTCTTCGCGGATGATCCCGCAAATCCGGAAACGCTCGACTCGATCCGTCAAGAGCTTCTTAAAAATTTCGGCGGCGATGTTGAACTCACCGAAGACCACGGCGGAGGGAAGGATGAAGGATGGCTCCGTGAACAGATAAAAGTCCACAGGCCGCATGTAATCATAGTGCGTTCAGCCACTGACAGTTTCAGGGATCCGGCTTCTCCGATTTTCCAGATTGCGAAAGAATACGGCGTAAAGGCGATTATACGGGCCGGCGCCGGAGTTGACAATATAGATATAGAAAGAGCTCGCGAATACGGCATTTCGGTAGCCCGAACCCACGGCAACGCGAATTCCGTAGCCGATTTAACACTCTTCCTATTAGCTTCTCTCGACAAAAAGATGCCGGCCATGAAAGAATTGAAACCTGTTTCGAGTTCTGATATCGAAAAAGTGGCCCGAACTGCGGTAGGCGAGTATTCAAAGCTTACCCGTAGCAGTAAAAAATGGGGCGCGATTTCTGAAGAGCTAAAAGAAGGACTAATAAGCCGCTGGGAACGGGATCTATTTGGCCGGTTGGCTGAGAACGAGATGGCATCATTAGTTCAAGTATTAGAGGGGCGTACTATCGGGCTCCTTGGTTTTGGGCCTATTGCTCAAACAGTAGCCCGAAAACTGGAACTTGTGCGTGAATTAACCGGCATATCCTTCACCGTTATCGCTCATTCCCGCAGTTTGGCGGCCGATAATTCGCTTGCCAAAGAATTAAACGTTATTCCTGTCTCTCGCTCAAGGCTCTTTGAAGAATCTGATATCGTCAGTATTCATCTTCCTGGCATTCCGAGCCTTGCGCTAACACCGGGTGAACTGAATAATCAGAAACTCCGAGTTATTATCAATACCTCCAGGTCCAATCTTGCGGACGCCAAGATTCTTCAGAAGTTCGTAAAGGATAGAAAAGGGATCTATCTTGCGGATTTGGATATTACGGATGAACTTCAAGGGTTGATGGAGAGCAATCCTGATAATGTCGTTGTCCTCCCGCATATCGGAGCTTCAACTAAGGATGCCGGAAGCGGTGTCGAAGAGAGAACCGTTTCCGCGCTCACAGAAATGGTGGGCCTTCTTTTAGGCCGCGAGAATCCTTCCGAAGAGCCTGTGCTGGATATCGTAAACGGTATACAACCCGAAACCGTCGTCTCCGAAGAAGCAGATAAACGCGCATCGCGGACAGAGCGCGCCTCAACGAGCGGGGAAAATCTCATCCTAGGGCTTGCCGATGCGCTGGCAAGCGTCAAGGATATCGGTGCGGCAAGCGAATTGGCCGGCGAAGCGTATCTCTATCTTGCGAATAGCGTCAGATCGGCCGGCGGAGAGCTTGATTTGCCGAAAAGCGAAGGGACCCTGAAGGCCGGAGATGTATTTGTTCTGGCCGGTTCACCGGGAGAAGAGGCATCCTACGCTATCTGTGTCGCGGCTGATCAAGAGGGGTTGCTTGAAACGGTTGAAGTGACCAAAGATGGAAAAATAATTCTTGTGTCCACACGCCTTGAGAATCTAAAGTCAGCAAACGCTAAATTTATCAGACCCGGAAATATAACTGAATCGGCTGAACTGTCGCGAATGATCGAAAAGGCGAATTTATATTTGGATCTGGCCGAAGCCGCAGAGGGCGATTATGATATAGATGCGATAGAGGACGTTCCTCAAGCCGGCGCCCCAGGTGAAACTATGAACGAGGGACGAGAGACGAATGACGAAAATCCCCGCGCCTCGGCGAGCGGGGAGGGAAGCAAGCCCAAGAGTCCTTCGCTGATAAACGAAGGCGCAATAGATGAATTTTTAAGCGCCGTTAGGGAACTATTGGCTCCTTTTAAGAAACAGTATAGTGAAAAAACAGATGCAATACATCATTACGCGATACATTCTATAAACTTAGAGAAGGGGGTAGCTCCTAAAAAAGGTCCTAATCTGGCATATTGGCTTCAAGGACGTGAACACAATCTTAGATGGCATGCTTCTGATGATGGTTTTCGCAGCGAGTTTGAGCCTGCAAAATGGATGGGTAAAAAATCCATTCCGCAAGAACTTGGTTCAATGATGACCGATTTTAGGATCAGGCGTATTTCTATAGATAGAGACGTCCTGTTATCACCGGGAGAACCTGGCCGTTGGGAAGAGGTAAAATTAATCCTTAACAATGTTCCCGATATAGTTACGACATCGAGGAGTGCGCTTCCTCGTTTAAAGAGAGGCAGGCCATTCTACATACTATTAAAGCTCAAGATAGACGATCAAAAATCTCTGTTCGTATCTCTGGGAAAAGCATTGGTTGAATCCGACGCCTACTTCCTATATATCAAACGGTATTCCGATTATACCCCAGACTATATCTTGGAAAAGGGGCCCGATGGTACGCTTTTGATTCGTCCCGTTGATAAAAACGCCGCCCCTTCGCCGGCTGAATCCAAACACCCGCAAAGCGGCAAGCGCGCCTCGGCGAGCGGGATCGTATCGGAAGAAGATGCAAGAATGGCGGCGGGGCAAATCATAGATGAGATAAAAGATATACGCGCAAATGAACATGGTACTATGACGCTCTATCCCCAATCCCCTGCTCTTGAAAGTATCAGAGAGAAACAGAAGTTAAGAATTCCTTTACGTATTTCCATGGATAGTCTTTATAAAGAAGAGGACATAGAAAGCATGAGGGATGATTTAACAGTCGCGATACAAAATTTGGATACAATGGTCGCGATATTTAGGGGTATTCAAAAAAAGTTAGATAAGAGGCCCTATGACTTATATTTCAAGTTAGGCCGTATTTGCATAGAAGTCTGCCCTTTTACGGAACGTAGCACTACGCTAGAAATGTGGATATATTATACTGATCATTTTTACGAGCATCGTTATGGCCGAGAAGGTTTTGGCCATTCGGCAGATATCGAGCTTGAAAAATTGCCAAATGGAGCTGTTCTGCCAAAGAAGGCCCCTCAGCGTTTCTTTAGCATAAACAAATATGTTGAAAAACAAATAAAAGAAAGTATAAGCGGCATTGTTAAAAATAATATGCCGGAATATGCTAACGCCGTTAACGGTATATTAGAGCATAAGGGCATAAGAATTTTAGGCAAGAGGTTTAGCGATACGCCTCGTAAACTGGAAATCTATTTTACGGATACTGCGACGAGTGGGAGTTTCTGCGGTATTGAGATAACGGAAGATGAGAAACGGCCGAAACAAGCGCTATACAGAGTGCGCCATTCGCGCGGCCGTATAGGCGCAAATTTTGAAATGACTGAAAACTGGCGGGATAGCGTAGCGGCAACACCCGCTCAACTCAAAGGGACCGCGATAAAAGGTGTGGAGGCGGCTCTTGCAAAACCCGAAAAATTCGAAAAAGCCTTAGACAAAGTCGCTATTGAGCTTTCCCGCGCCTCGGCCTCAGGGCAGACGAGCTATGACAGGGAGAGAAACGCTAAGACAGCCGATGAGGTTATTGAGCGGGCGGTACGGATGGCGAAATCCGTTTTTGACACTCTGGGGGATGGAATAGACCGTTCTAAAAATTTTGTTGATGTCATCGCTATTTTACAAAAGTTGCTACCGGAGCTTTCGGGGAAACCTCTCGCGAATATTCCCGAAACACCCGCAAGCCTGGCCGCTATTATTAACGATGAGATTGACCTCGCAGATTTTAGCGTAAGTGGCCCCATCGTCTGCGAATATCTAAAGATAGCAAAGCAAGAACAAGATACAATAAAGATAGGTATCGACGATGCGAAACTGACACGATTATTGGGTCCTGATGCCGAGCATTTCATAAATGGCATTATGCTTAACGCGGGATATTTCCCGGTGAGAGGCGTGAACGATGTTTATGTATTGCATAAAGGCAATACCGATTCCAAGCTGCAAATGATATGCGATGATCTTGTGGGATCCGTAGCCCTTGTCCTGACAGATACTTACGCGCAGAAATTAGATACGTCGGTTGAAAAAACATCGCTCCGGGGCGGTGGTCAGCATGTGTCTGTAATAATCAGAAACGGTAATGATGCTTTTCAGATATTTAATTTTAGCGCAATGCGTGTGGCGGATTTAAAATTTGGGCTGAAACTCACAACTAGCACTAGGACTGCTCGTATGTCCTACATCGCTGATAATGCGGAACCAGTAAAAACACCTCATGAGCTCATGGAGATCACAAAAAGAGAGTTAAGTAGGTTAGAGGAAGACAGAAAAAGGTGGGTTGAAAGCCCAAAATCTGAAGGCCGCGCCTCGGCGAGCGGAATACTTGATGCAAGGAGGCAGTATAACTATATCGCGACGCCGCGCGCTATTAGAATGGCAGATTACATTATCAGTAGTCGTCAAAACGCCGTTACTCTTGATGAGTATCGGCCGGCATGGGATGAGGTTAAAGCGAGATTAAACGATGTTTGGAAAGAAACAGGCATAAAAGGTAATAGCGAGCTGCCTTCTACGCCTGAAGAACTCGCGGCATTAATAGGAAAGAGCACATATGAAGGAATAAATTTCAATAACGGCCGAACACCGGATGAGCTTGCGTGCGAACTCCTTAGCCTCGCAACACGACGGTTTGTCCGGGTTGATAACGCCCTTTCGCAGAGATTAGGCGTTCCGCTTGAGGTCATCAATGCCATCTTTATGCTGGATGATTATGCAATACTTCCAGGGGGCGTCTATGGTCTCAAAGCGCTTCTTACGCCCGAAATAGCGTCTTCATCGGCCCAGCTCTTACGTGCGATATGCGCTCTTGAATCAGATTCGGAGATAAGGAACATTCTTCCGATAAATAGAGAAGGCATAGAAGCGCTGGGTAACGAAGTTAAAATATCGTGCCATAGCCTTCTGGGCGAATATAGCCCGCTTGTCATTACCATTGCCGAACGTGAAGAAAAAAGCGCGAAAAACTACTCATATTCCATAACAGGCAACTATTATGAGAAAAATTCATCAGAATACACTGATATAGACGAAATGGCCACCGATCTTATCGTCGCGATAAGAGAGGCTGATAGATATTTTGGCAATATATACACAGGCTCCGTAGTGAACCTGCATAGGGCTCAGTTCGGTCCGACTTATCGCGCCTCGGCCCCTCGCGAGAGTGCCTCGGGACAGGCGAGCGGAGAGGATAAACCTAAAGCTAAAGCGGATCCGCAGGCGTTCTTGCGAAGGGAACTGTTGCCCTTGCTGAGAGAGAACGCGCCTCAAATCGGTAAGCCGCGCGCTCAGGATTTAGTGCTTGCTAAAGATGAAACAATAGCAGGAAATGTCCGCAGGGCCAGCGTCATATTGGGGAAAGATGGTTTATTGGCATTCTCTATGCAGTATCAATATGCTCAAGATGTGACACATGAAACAGCTAAATACCTTGTTTGTTTTGGCCCGAAAGACACAAGGATTTATACCGATACATATAAGAATGGCGCAGATTATTTGCATAAAGGATCTAATCCTCTTTTGCGTTTGGTAGAAGACAGCGAAGGCAAGCTCCATGCCGTCGTGAAGAAAGATTTCTTTAGGGCGTATAGAGAAAAGGTCGAACAATTGGAAGCGCCGGGGATA
>MHFL01000064.1:19869-20462 GCA_001804165.1 Omnitrophica bacterium RIFCSPLOWO2_01_FULL_45_10
AGCGGAAATACGAATTTCGGAAATCACATCTGGAATCAGAAAATCAGAAACCCGCATCGGCGAATTGGAAATGAATCTTGCGCATATAAAGAAAATTAGCCCCTCTTCTCCTATTCAACTCTACGAGAAGGCAATTGAGGATGAGAATGCGAGACTCGCAGGCCTTAGAAAAGAATTATCTGACTACGAAGCAAAAGGCCAGAATGAAACCTCTCGTCTCTCAGCGAGCGGAACGGTCTCGATCTTACCCCCTGTCGAAGAATACATTACCCCAGAGGCATTGGTGAACGAGTTAAGCTCCGAGATGGACGAGATTCGCACTCTTCGAATTATGGAAGGAACAGCTACGAGTAAGGAAGAATTAACTAATATCGCGGTTATCATGCTTAAGGACTTGCCGGTAAAACTCACGGGCAATAAGGACGCAGTAATCAGCGCGGCCTTGGAACAGCAGTATCGTGTGATGAAGCAGAATCTGGGGAAAGTATTCACTGCAGGCGACGGCGTAAAAGAAGTAGCAACTATCGAAGACCTCGTTGCCGAGGCGAATCGCCTTCGCGCCAAAGGGTTCAAGGTGATAATACTCGATGACG
>MHFL01000064.1:20471-21813 GCA_001804165.1 Omnitrophica bacterium RIFCSPLOWO2_01_FULL_45_10
GAACGTCATGGCGCTCATGGGGGTGGCAGTCCTCCAGAAACACGAGACATTATTTAAGTTTGCTTACCATGCCTTCACCGGAAACGATGCCCCTCAAGAACTTGTCCAGAATGTCATGAATAGGGTCATGTGGATAATAAGGGCGCTTCCAAGGATTGCGAGATTCAATATAGACGATATCTCAGTCGCTGACCAAATCCGGCGCATCTTTGGCGCGGCGGCGTAAAAAGAGATTGCTTCGCTCACTACGTTCGCTCGCAATGACAAGTAGATAGGAAAAATAGGGACAATCCGAATCTCGAAGAGTAGGGCAGGTTTAAACCTGCCCTACTCTTTTTCGGGAGTCCGGGGGCAGTCCCTATTTTTATTGCAATAGGTAAAAAGATGTGAGATAATTCAATCCGTATGAAGAGGGTAGTTTATACGGCGCATTTGGAGTTCAGACTCAAGATAAGAGATATTCCGCATCATCTGCCAAAGAGGATTTTTCAGGAAGCAAAGGAACATTATTACGATACCGCGACTGGCCATTATGTAGCGATAGATAAATGTGAATTTCAAGGGAAAATACGAGAAATGGCTCTGACATATGATAATAAACGATACGCTGCGGAAATAATCACCATTCATCCCATAAAAGCGTATCAAAAACATAGCCGAATAAGTTCTGGGAGGTGGAAAAAGATATGAATAATAAACCAAAGATAAACTACGACCCAAAAGCGGACATCCTTTATATTGTTGCCAGAAAAGGGAAGGAAAAAGAGTTCGTGGAAATAGCGCCCGGCCTTAATGCGGAACTCGATGAAAATGGCAGAGTTATCGGCATTGAGATTATGAACGCCTCCAGTTTTTTGAAGCCCATTGCCAAGCCTCTTTATAAGCATATGCAAATGGCGTAAGGGCGCTGCTGCCGGCGCATCTTTGCGGTAGCGGCGTAAAAAAAGAGATTGCTTCGCTCACCGCGTTCGCTCGCAATGACAAGTAGATAGGGAAAATAAGGACAATCCGAATCTCGAAAAGTAGGGCAGGTTTAAACCTGCCCTACTTTTTTTCAGGAGTCCGTGGGCAGTCCCTATTTTTTCCAATTTCGTATTTTTTTCTTGACAATTTTTTATTTTCATGTATACTCTACTATCTTAGTAGAGATAATATAGAAAAAGACTAGGCGAAAAGAACGGATGAGGATAACTTATAAAGGCGATTACGCGCTTAAGACAATACTCGATTTGGCTCTCCATTACGGAAACGGTGTTGTGACGATCCACGACATGGCGAAGAGGGCGGATATACCTATTAAATTCTTAGAGCAAGTGCTGTTGGAGCTGCAGCGGGCAGGGTT
>MHFL01000064.1:21825-30002 GCA_001804165.1 Omnitrophica bacterium RIFCSPLOWO2_01_FULL_45_10
AAAGATAATTCTGGGAGATGTGATTCGGTACATAGACGGACCGATAGAGCCCATTGGGTGCGTGGAGAAGGGCTACTCCGGCTGTTCGGACTTATATAAGTGCGCCTTCAGGAGCATATGGCGAGACGTGACAAAGGTTACCTCCGGAGTAATAGACAGGGTAACCTTCGAGGATCTGGCAAATCGAGTGAAGAGCCGAAAAGGGTCGATAGCATATCAAATATAAGAAAGGAGCGTAAAAGAGATGAGTTTATTGGAGAATAAGGATGATTTAAAGACATTGGTGGAGACATTGAATTTTAAAGAAAAGGTCGAGAGATCTTTGGGCCTCATAAAAGAGGCATTTAAAATTTACGGCGATGGGCTTGTGGTGGCCAACAGTTTAGGCAAGGACTCTGTGGCGGTGTGGGACCTGGCGAAAAAGGTGAGCCCCAAGATACGCGGGTTTATAATAACAACCCGGTTTAAGCCCAAAGAAACTGTCGGATTCATGAATGAGATGACGGCGCGCTACCCTGAACTGAATGTTTATAAAAGCGATGTCAAGATACCGGATAAACTTTATGAAACGGATCCCGATAAGTGCTGTGATCTATTAAAGGTAAAGCCGACGCGCCAGGCGATTGAGGATATGAAGGTGAAATGCTGGGTTACGGGCCTACGCTCGACCGAAGGAAGGACGCGCACGGACTTCAAGGAGGTCGAAGAGCGCGACAAGGGCCTGATCAAACTGAACCCTATTCTCATCTGGAAAGAGCGAGAGGTTTGGCAGTATTTGGCCCTTAACGGCGTCAAGGTAAATCAGTTATACGGCGAAGGATACAGGTCGCTCGGATGCGCCCCCTGCACGAGGATAACAAACGAAGAGGACGAACGCGCCGGACGCTGGATAGGGACGAGTAAGTGCGGCGGGGAATGCGGTATTCACACGCGTCCCTTAAAGATAAATCAGGAAGGGGACGGCATCTGATACAGTATATCCTTTTGACATTTGTCGTTATATTTTTCGCCATGAACATGGGCGGGAGCGGGATCGCGCCCACATTCTCAGCGGTCTATGGCGGCCGTCTCATAAGGAAAAGATACGCCGTTATCCTCTTTACGGTATTCGTCATAATCGGCGCTTTGACTTTAGGCAGGGGCGTTGTTAAGACGTTGAGCCAGGGCATAATATCGAGCTCTGTTTTAAACGCGGAAACGGCGCTCATAATCCTGACTTCGGCTACAATGAGTCTATTCCTGGCTAACCTTTTAGGGATACCAGAATCGACGAGCATGGTGACGGTCGGAGCGGTGGTCGGGGCAGGGCTCTATTTCAGACAGCTACAATTTAAAATTTTTCTATGGCTCATACCGCTTTGGATAATTTTTCCTATAATCTCATTCATTACCACATTTTACATATACAGGAAGATATATCCGCCGAGCCATAAGAATCTGTGGCTCTATGAGAAGATATTCTCTAATGAGAAGGAATTGAGATTCCTGGCGGTCCTGGTTAGTTGCTACGGCGCTTTCGCGGTAGGCACTAACAATGTGGCCAACGCGATAGGGCCTTTAGTCGGGGCTAAGATAATAGACCCATTGACCGGCCTATTTTTGGTCGCTCCATTTTTTGGGCTGGGAGCGCTTATCTTTGGAAAAGAGAATTTAGAAACTTTCGGGAAAGAGGTCGTGCCGCTCGGGCTAATAACATCTAATATAGTCTGCTTGGTCACAGGCACATTGCTCATCATCGCCTCAAGTTTAGGCGCCCCTTTTCCGTATGTGCAATTGAATGCCCTTTCGATCTTTGCCATAAGTTGTGTTAAAGACGGGCACCGCTTCACGTTGAGTCATCACATAACCAAGAAGACGTTCATGGTCTGGACGTTGACACCGCTATTGTCTGTCTCGGTTTCATATTTATTGTTGACGCTATTTGTAAAGAGATAAGGTCAAATTTAGGATGGATAATGCATGGATAAATTAACTAAAATGGAATTGGAGCGCTACCATCGTCAGATGCTCATAGACGGCTGGGGGGAGGATGGGCAGAAGACGCTTAAAAGGTCATCTGTCTTCATCGCGGGCGCCGGAGGCCTGGGGAGTCCCGTTGCGATATATCTGGCCGCGGCGGGTGTCGGTAGACTTCGTATCTGTGATTACGATACATTGGAGGTTTCCAATCTCAACAGACAGATCCTGCATACGCATTCGCGAATAGGCAAATATAAGGTCCTGAGCGCGAAGATCGCGCTGAAAAAGGTTAACCCCAATACCGAAGTGGAGGCGTTCGATAAAAGAATAGACGAAGAAAGCATCGCGGAGTTAGTCGGCGAGTCCTCAGTTATCGTTGACTGCCTGGATAATTTTCCTACTCGGTATATATTGAACAGGTTCGCGGTAGAAAATAAAATTCCCCTTATACACGGAAGCATCTGGGGCTGGGAGGGGAGACTTACCAATATCAGTTTTCCAAAGACAGCCTGCTTAAGCTGCATATTTCCAGAAGCGCCGCCGCCGGGCGTATTTCCGGTGGTAGGTGTGACGCCAGGCATCATAGGATGTCTTCAGGCGGCCGAGATTATAAAGTCTTTATTGGGCATAGGCGAAAGATTGCATAATCAATTGGCGATATTTAATGCCAAGGAAATGACCTTTCAGAAACTGAAGGTGAGGCCCAACCCAAATTGCGAGGTTTGTTCGAGATACAGATAAAAATGCTTATTTTAAAAAAAGAATTTTTTGAACGAATAGCGGCGCACGGCAAAAGAGAGTTTCCGAATGAGGCCTGCGGCTTGCTTGCCGGCAGGGATTCACGCGTTGAGAGAGTTTACGAAATGACGAATGCGGATAAAAGTCGAGCGACATTCTTGATGGATCCGGCCGAGCAGTTAAAAGCGCTTAAAGAGATTAGGGGCTTGAATCTAGAGATGCTCGGCATATACCATTCTCATGTCGCAAGCCAGGCGTACCCGTCATCGCATGATGTCGCGATGGCATATTATCCCGATGTCTCATATGTCATTGTGTCGCTAAAAGACAATAATCCAAGTATGAGAGCGTTTAGAATTGCGGAAGGAAAAATAACTGAGGAAGAATTGAAGATAGTTTCCTAAAAGTTATAAGTTATAAGGTCGGGTTATGTTAATAGTAGTCGGTACAAATTACAAATTCAGCCCCATCGCTCTACGGGAACGACTTGTGTTTTCGAAGAAGAGATTGGACGAAGCTTTTTCCTTTTTGAAAGACTATACAGGCATAAAAAGCGCCGTTATACTCTCAACTTGCAACCGCGTTGAAATCTACGCGAATTCCGCGGAATCTATGGCCGGCGCAGATAAGATAGCCAAATTTCTCTCGGTATATCACGAGATAGATAAATATCGCCTTGCGCCTTACCTATATAAATATGTAGATATAGAAGCGGCAAGGCATCTCTTCAGGGTGGCGTCAGGGCTCGATTCTCAGATCCTGGGAGAAACTCAAGTGTTAGGACAGGTTCAATGGTTTTACGAAAAAGCGAAGACGCTCGGGTTTACAGATAACCTGATTGAAGAAGTTTTCGAAAAGGCCGAAGAAGTCGGGAAGAGGATAAGAGTAGAAACTGATATATCGAAGGGGGATATTTCGATAGGAAGCGCTGTCGTCTCGCTTATAAAAGAGAGGATAGGAGAATTAAAAGCGAAGAAGATATTGATTATAGGGCTTGGTAAGATATCGGAGATCGTGCTCAAAGATCTATTAAAAGAAGATGTCAAGGCAGTCCTGGTTTCAAACCGAACATACGAAAAGGCAAAACAAATTGCGAAAACTATTGGGGCAGCCGCGATAAGGTTTAACGAATTAAGGGAAAATTTAAAAGGCGCGGATATAATCATCAGCGCGACTTCGAGTCCCCATATCATATTGCGAGTAGAAGATATTAGAGAAGTAATAGAAGATAGACCAAAGACCATAGATCACAGACAATTATTGATAATCGACCTTGCGGTTCCAAGAGATGTGGATCCCGGCGCGAGAGAAATCAAAGGCGTAAAACTTTATTGTTTGGATGATTTGACCTCTATTATCGATAACAAATTAGAGGGCCGAAATTCGGAGATTTCAAACGCGGAGAAGATAATAGAAGAAGAGGCCCATAAAGTATGGCGAAAAATAACGGCTATAAAGTTGGGATACGGCGTTCCATCCTTGCGTTAAGGCAGTTTGAAGAGGCGCTGTCGGATTTGAGGAAATTCTATCCGCGGATTGAGGCAGAGCCCGTCAGAATAGAGACTTATGGCGATAGGGATAGGCGGACCCCTATATCAGACATAGAAGGAAGCGATTTTTTTACCAGAGAGATAGAGGAATCTCTCTTAAAGGGCGAGATAGATTTCGCGGTTCACAGCGCCAAGGATTTGCCCGATAGAATTCCTGACGGTTTACAGGTCGCGGCGATAACAGGGTCCATTGACCCATATGACGCGCTTGTTTCAAAAGGCAATCTGAAGATAGATGAACTCGCCACAGGCGCCAGGATCGGGACATCCAGCGCAAGAAGAAAATCGCAGCTTAAATCTTACAGGCCCGATTTTAATGTTGTAGACATCCGCGGAAACATTGATGAACGTCTGAAGTTGTTAGACAATAACGATATACGACATAGTGCGAAGCAAAGCGAAGCCTCCCCGAAGGGGACGAAATACGATATACGAAACATCGACGCTATCGTCATCTCCTCCTGCGCACTAGTGCGATTGGGGCTTGAAAAAAGGATTACACAACGCCTGCCATTCGAGATCGTTAAGCCCCATCCATTGCAGGGCTCGCTGGCACTCGAAGCAAGAAAGATTAATAGGGATATTATCAATTTAGTCAGCGTACTGGATAGAAAATGAGCGCGAAGGTTTATCTTGTCGGAGCCGGGCCGGGAAGTCCGGATTTGATAACCGTGAGAGGAAGACGAATCCTGCGTCAGGCGGATGCGGTCATCTACGATTATCTCGTGGATAAGAGGATCCTGGATGAGGCGAAGGAAGGCGCGGAACTCATATGTTGCGATACATTAGGAAAGAAAAGGCATTCCGATGGATTTTCGGTTCACGTTGAGAAGATAAATCGCCTTGTAATAAAAAAGGCAAAAGAGGGAAAAAGGGTTCTGAGGCTCAAGAACGGAGACCCTTCGATATTCAGCCGGTGGTCGCGGGAGTTAGAGGCCTTAGTGAAGGCGAGGATAGAGTTTGAAGTTGTCCCAGGCGTCACCGCGGCAAGCGCCGCCTCCTGTTATAGCGGAATACCTTTGACTGACAGAAGATTCGCGTCGAGTTGCGTATTTGTCACGGGCCATGAAGACCCATCCAAGAAAAAGAGTTCTTTGGATTGGGCTCATATTGCCGGCGCAGGCACGATAGTTCTCTATATGGCGGTCGAGAATCTCCCGAAGATAGTCAGGCAGCTCATTGATATAGGTAAGAGTCCTGATATGGCATGCGCCATAATTCAAGACGCGAGCCTTGTGACCCAAAAAATTACGACAGGAACTTTAAGAGATATCGTCGCTAAAGCTAAGCAAGGAAAAGTGAAGCCGCCCGCAATAATCATAATCGGCGATGTCGCAAAGTTAGAGAAGAGATTCAATTGGCTCAATAAAAATAGGCGCATCTTGTTTACAGGGCTATCCAAAGATAGATTTTTTATAAAAGGCCAATATATTCATCTTCCAATGATTAAGATTGCGCCTATCGAATCTTACAAAGAGTTCGACGCTCATTTAAAAAAGATAGCGAATTTCGATTGGCTCGTATTCTCAAGTCGCTATGGCGTAGAATATTTTTTTAAACGGCTTAAAAAAGTAGGCGGTGATTCAAGGATGCTTCATGAATTAAGAATCGCGGCAATCGGGAATTCCACAAAGAATCGACTGAAGAAATTTGGATTGATTGCGGATCTTGTCCCAAAGGAAGAATCGTCTAAAGGCCTTGTGGAAGAATTTGCAAAAATTGACATAAAGGGGGCAAGGGTATTTTTACCGCGCTCTGATTTATCCGATAAAGGATTACAGAAGGCGTTGGAAGAAAGAGGGGCGATTGTGGCGTCCATAGCGGCTTATAAGAATATAATGCCGGATAATCTGCCCGATCTTGACCTTAACGATTTCGATGAGATAATGTTCACGAGCCCTTCGGGGGTGCGTAATTTTGTGAAGAGATACAAGCGTCCGCCGAAGAGGGTCAAGGTGAGTTGCATTGGGAAAGTGACCGAAGAAGAAGCTCGGCGGTATATGTTATGATATTTATGGTCATTGCGAGCCCCGAAGGGGCGAAGCAATCTCTTTTTTTGAGATTGCTTCGGCCGCTTCGCGTCCTCGCAATGACGGTCCATTAAGATGAGATGCAGAGACTAAGACGATTGAGAAAAAATCAGGATGTAAGAGATCTCATGGCTGAAACGATGCTTTCGGTGAGCAATCTCATCATGCCCTATTTTGTGACAGAGGGAAGGGGAAGAGAAGAGCCGATAAAATCGATGCCGGGCATATTTCGTATTTCCGTAGACAACTTGCTCAAGGACGTAAAAGAGGCGAGAGAATCAGGTATAAAGGCAATTCTACTGTTCGGGGTGAGCGGCAAGAAAGATCTGTCGGGAGGCGAGGCATATCGTAAAGATGGCATTGTCCAAAAAGCGGTAAAGGCAGTTAAAAAAAGCGCAAAGGATATTGTAGTTATCACAGATATCTGTCTATGTGGATATACATCGCACGGCCACTGCGGGATTGTAGAGGGTCAAGTAGCAAGGGTTCCGCCTTCGCCCGGCGGGCTTCGGCGGACAAGCAAGGGTCAAGGGCATAGTATTGATAATGATAAGACACTGAAGATATTGTCTAAGATCGCCCTGTCGCATGCTGAGGCAGGGGCGGACCTTGTCGCGCCGTCAGCGATGATGGACGGACAGGTCAGGGCAATTAGAGAGGCGCTTGATAAGGCAGGATTTTCTGAAGTCGGCATATTGGCTTATTCAGCAAAATACGCGTCTAACTTTTATGCTCCTTTTAGGGAGGCATTGGATTCAGCGCCCCAATTCGGCGACAGAAAGAGTTATCAGATGGATTATAGAAATTCCGACGAGGCGCTAAGAGAGATAAGAGAGGATATAGACGAAGGCGCCGATATAGTTATGGTGAAGCCCGCGCTTTCCTATTTGGACGTCATCTATCGGGCGAAAGAGAAGTTCAACGTGCCATTGGCCGCATTCAATGTGAGCGGAGAATATGCGATGGTGAAAGTATATTGTCGGGATTCGGGATTCGGGATTCGGGATACGGCGGCAGATATGGGGAAAAAAATAGTATTAGAAATACTCACGAGCATAAAACGCGCTGGCGCGGATTTGATTATCACGTATCATGCGAAAGAGGTCGCGGAGTGGATGACCACGTAGTTAATTTTATTATAGTCATTGCGAGAAGGCGCGAAGCGCCGACGAAGCAATCTCATTAAGCATGGGAAGAAAAGGTTACGTCTATTTAATGATGAATAAAGGAAACACCGTTATTTATATCGGTGTAACCAGTAGCTTAAAGAAAAGTTGGTAGACGGATTTACCAAGAAATATAATGTAAATAAATTAGTATATCATGAAACTTTTGATAATATAGACGATGCGATTTTAAGAGAAAAACAGATTAAGGCAGGATCGCGAGCCAAGAAGATAAATTTGATAAAGTCCATTAACCCTAACTTCAAAGATTTGTATGATGAGATTTGAGATTGCTTCGGCGCTTCGCGCCTCGCAATGACATAAATGAAAAAAATTAATAATAACCCAATCATTAACTCAATTCATCAAATAGATAGATATTTATTTGATGATGCCAAGCGATATCTCGCTGGCGGTGTGAATAGCCCTGTTCGTTCATTCAAGGCGGTCGGCGGCGAACCAATATTCATAAATCGAGCGAAGGGTTCCATGCTTTACGGCGACGACGGAAGGGAATTCATTGATTACTGTTTATCATGGGGCGCGATGATATTGGGTCATGCTCATCCCAGAGTGACCGAAGAAGTAAAGAAGGCGATAGATAAAGGTACGAGTTTCGGGACGGCTACTGTATTAGAGACGGCCCTCGCAAAGATGATTATTGAAGCGATCCCCTCGATAGAGAACCTGCGTCTTACCAGCTCAGGGACAGAGGCGGCGATGTCAGCGCTCAG
>MHFL01000064.1:30044-39368 GCA_001804165.1 Omnitrophica bacterium RIFCSPLOWO2_01_FULL_45_10
CGCCTATCATGGCCACGCCGATTATCTATTGGCAAGCGACGGTGTGCCGAAAGATTTTATGAAGCATACGTTAACTCTTCCCTATAACGATATTGAGAAGTTAGATGAAACGGTTAAAATTTATAAGGATGATTTAGCGGCCATCATTGTTGAGCCGGTCGCGGGCAATATGGGCGTGGTCCTGTCTAAAGAAGGTTTTTTAAAGGAGTTGAGAACTATTGCCGAGAGAGATGACATAGTCCTGATTTTTGACGAGGTCATCACGGGATTCAGGGTTTCTTATGGCGGAGCTCAAAGGCGTTACAACGTCAGGCCCGACCTGACTTGTCTTGGGAAGATTATCGGCGGCGGATTTCCTGTCGGGGCTTTCGGCGGCAGAAAAGATATTATGAAACTTTTAGCGCCTGAAGGAGCGGTCTATCAGGCAGGGACTTTCTCAGGGAATCCTATAACAGTAACGGCAGGCATAGCGACTCTCGAAATTCTCAAAAATGATTTACCGTATGAAGCGTTAGAGAAACTTACTAGCCGGTTATCGGAAGAGATAGAGACGAGAGCCAAAAAAGTTGGAATAAAATTGAGGGTTAATCGCATAGCGTCTATGTTCAGCGTCTTTTTCATAGATAAAGAAGCGGTGGATTATAATTCGGCGAGACGTCAGGATACGGATTTATTTAAAAATTTTTTTCATGGATTATTGAACGAGGGGATTTATCTTTCCCCTTCAGGGCTAGAGGCAAATTTTTTATCCACCGCGCATAGAGTCGAAGATTTAAACAAGACCATAAATGCGGTTGATAAGGCATTTAGTGTCATTGCGAGGCACGAAGTGCCGAAGCAATCTCTCTTTTGAGATTGCTTCGTCGCCTTCGGCTCCTCGCAATGACAGTTGAGCAACAAACTCAGGATTGTCAGGCCAGAAGCAGGAAATGATTTAAGGAGATGAATAAAATGGCTATAATGATATACCTAAACGGAAAGAAAGAGGAGATCGAAACGGGGATGAGCCTATCGAACCTTTTGGCGGCAAAAAAGATCAGGCCCGAAGTGGTTACGGTGGAGCTTAATGATTCAATTATTGAGAGGGCAAGATATGGCGAGGCGCTGTTAAAAGATAAGGACAGGGTTGAATTTGTCTATTACATGGGGGGAGGGAGATATGCCTTTTAGCGACAGGATCGCGTCTGATATCTCGGAGTTAATTTGTAACACGCCGATGGTAAGGATCAATAAATTGACGACACAGGGTATGGCTGTGATATTGGCGAAATTGGAAAACTTTAATCCCGGAGGCAGCGTCAAGGATAGAATTTGCCTATCCATGCTCGAAGACGCGGAAAAGAAGGGTCTTCTAAAGGAGGGCTCTACCATAGTCGAGCCGACGAGCGGGAACACAGGCATCGGCCTCGCCATGCTCGCGGCGGTCAAAGGCTACAAATGCATACTCACGATGCCGGAGACGATGAGCCTGGAAAGGATATATATCCTTAAGTCGTATGGCTCAGAGGTCGTCCTGACCCCCGGCATTGACGGCATGCAGGGCGCCATAAAGAAGGCCGAACAAATTATGAAGAGGACCAAAAACGCCTTTATGCCTCAGCAGTTTAACAATCCCGCAAACCCGGAAGTTCACCGCAAGACGACAGCGAAGGAGATTTTGGAACTGACAGGCGGGAATTTAGACGCCTTCGTTGCGGGCGTAGGGACCGGCGGTACCATCACAGGGGTGGGAGAGGTACTGAAGAAGCATAAAACATCGATAAGGATAGTGGCGGTAGAGCCGAAGACCAGCGCTGTCCTTTCAGGGAAAGAGGCGGGACCACATAAGATTCAGGGCATTGGCGCAGGATTCATCCCGAAAATTTTAAACCGTGATATAATAGATGAAATAATACTGGTCGAAGATAATGACGCGCAAAGGACAGCGGGAAGATTATGTAAAGAAGAGGGCATATTTGTCGGAATCTCAAGCGGCGCGGCCATGTATGCGGCGCTGAAGGTAGCGAAGGATTTAGGTAAAGGTAAAACCGTAGTCACTGTATTACCCGATACGGGCGAGAGATATTTTTCCATGCAGCAGTATTTTGAAACGTAGGAGATTGATAGGGGCTTTAAAATGTTTAAACTTCCTCAAAATATAAAAGATGGGATAAGGGATTATAAGAATTCCTTAGAGGATCTACTGAGCGGCAAGACATCGCCGGCGCGTTTCACAGGCGTTCGCGTTCCTTGGGGTATTTATAGCCACAGGGGCGGCAAGATATTCATGAATAGGATAAGGATCCCGGCCGGCGTAATAACATCAGATCAACTTAAGGCGATCGCGACCGTAGCGAAGAAATATGGAAACGGCGTAGCGCATATAACGACGCGGCAGGATATTCAACTTCACGAGGTCAAGATAGAGGACACTATAAAGGTAATGGAGTTCCTTAAGGAATATGAACTATCGCCGCGGGGCGGCGGCGGGAATACAGTGCGAAATATTACAAGTTGCGCGCTTTCAGGACTCTGCAGGGATGAAATATTAGAGACGAAAGGTTACGCGGTCTCTCTTACGGAGTTCCTTTTAGGCCAGGACTCCTCGTATAATCTGCCTCGCAAATTTAAGATTGGATTCTCCGGCTGCGCCAAGGACTGCGCCGCTGTATGTGTGAACGATGTGGGTTTACTGGCGAAAGAGAAATACGGCGAGAGAGGATTTGAGGTCTTCGTTGGAGGCGGCATGGGTTTGGAATCGATGACGGCTCAGTTATTGGAAGAGTTCATACCGGAAGAGGATTTGGGCTGGACAGTTCAGGCGGTCAAGAATGTCTTTTACAAGAAAGGCGATAGACGAAATAGGCACCACAATCGCCTGAGATTCTTAATAAAGGATATGGGATTTGAAAATTTTAAATCTCTCTATCTTGATGAATTAAAGTTGCTTAAAGAGAGCGAATATATCGTTTTAAGAAAACCGGATGCGCGGCTACCTTCGACAACGCCAGAAGGCGAAATTGCGCGTAAAGACGATTTGGGCTATAAAGAGTTCTTAAAATATAATCTATTTGAGCAAAGACAGAATGGCCTTGTAAGCGTTGAGCTGAGGATACCCAGAGGGGATATAACGGCGCAAAGTTTAGAGTCGCTCAGCAGTTTGAGTAAAGATTTTGACGGCATAGAATTCCGCACGTCTCAAAATCAGAATATCTTCATATGCAATATAAGGAAAGAGGCCCTCTATAAATTATTTTCGCGGCTTAAAAAAATTTTAAAAGACTTCCTTTATCCGGAAACGCTTTTGGACATAGTCTCGTGCAAGGGGGCGCTAACGTGCAATTTAGGGCTCTGCAATTCGCCCGGCCTTACAGAGGAACTTGAGAAAGTGATAGAAGAAAATTTTATCGGGACAGCGGTTTTCAACAATTTGAACATAAAGATAAACGGCTGTCCGAACTCCTGCGGCCAGCATCCCCTTGGAATGATTGCTTTGCACGGCGCGGTTAGAAAGGTTCAAGGCAGGGCGGTCCCATTTTATAAACTCCTTTTAGGAGGCAGGAAGGCGGGACGCGATACATCTCTTGCGAAAGACACGGGGATTCTCATACCCGCGAGGAACGTTCCTTCTTTTATAAAGGATTTCTTAAGCAAAGTTGAGCGCCAGATCGATGAAAAGATCGCCGTCTCCACCTTTATAGACGAAAAAGGGAAGGATTTGGCCAAGAAGGCGGCCGAGGCCTATTCTTACGTTCCGTCGTATTCAAAAGATAAGAACTTCTATATAGATTGGGGGAAGAAGGAGGAATTCTCGCTCGAGGGCTTAGGGCCGGGCGAGTGCGGGGCCGGAGTGATAGACATGATAGAAGCGGATTTGACCGATGCAAGAAATTATTTAGAGAAACAGGAAAGGGATGGCTACCCCGTTCAGGATATCAGAAAGGCGATCTTCCATTCAGCGCGGGCTCTTTTGGTCGTGAAAGGATCCGACCCCAAAGATGAAGAGACGACCTTGAATGAATTTTTGGAGAAATTTGTGAAAGAGGGGATAGCCGATCCTAAATTTTCTAATTTAAAAGAGAACTATGACACGCTAAAAGAGGACTTAATATTAGAAGCAAGAAGAGCGCGATATCTGTACGCGAAAGAATTTTTTGGACACATAAAGGAACTTTACAAGAATATGGAGCCATCTTTCAATTTTCCGAAAAATTTCGCTCCTCAAGGCAAAGGAAAACTCAAAGAGGCAAAACCCGAAGGGATAGTATTGGATTTAAAGGGGACGCCCTGTCCTATCAATTATGTTAAGGCGAAACTCTTCTTCGAGAATTTGAATACAGGCGATATCGTCACTATATATCTCGATGAGGGCGAACCAATAGACAATGTCCCGAAGAGTTTACAAAATGACGGCCACGAAATCATTTCGATAGAGAAACAGGATGGGTTTTATAAAGTTACAGTGAAGAAGGGATGAGGAGAAGATATGAGTTACGTAAAGGGATTGCGATGCAGAGAATGCTCGAGGCACTATCCTAAAGAGGCGCTATTCGTATGCGAATACTGTTTCGGCCCTTTGGAGGTGGGCTATAATTACGACAAGATTAAAGAGGCCCTCACCAAGGATGTGATAGAGTCGCGGCCCAAGAATCTCTGGAGATACAGAGAACTTCTCCCGATAGATGGGAAGCCGACCGATGGGTTGAATTCCGGATTCACTCCGCTCGTAGCGGCGCATAATCTCGCGAAGGCCCTTGGTGTTAAAGAACTCTATATAAAAGATGACTCCGTGAGCCACCCGACACTTTCATTTAAAGACAGGGTTGTGGCTGTCGCCCTCTCTAAGGCGAAGGAGTTTGGGTTCAATGTGGTCGCGTGCGCGTCTACCGGAAATTTGGCCAATGCCGTCGCGAGCCAGGCGCGGGCCGCGCGGCTCAAGAGTTACATCTTCATACCGTCGGACCTTGAGATGACCAAGATTGTAGGGACCCTCATCTATGGGCCGACCCTTGTCGCGGTAGAAGGAAATTACGATGAGGTGAATCGGCTCTGTTCCGAGATAGCGTCAAAATATAAGTGGGCGTTCGTCAATATAAATATAAGGCCCTATTACGCCGAAGGGTCGAAGACTTTCGGCTATGAGATCGCGGAGCAACTTGGATGGAAGGCACCGCGGCACATCATCGCGCCGTGCGCGGGCGGGTCTTTAATTACCAAGATTTGGAAGGCCCTGAAAGAGTTTAAAGAGATAGGTTTATTGGACGGGCTAAATACTAAGATGTACGCGGCGCAAGCCGCGGGGTGCTCGCCAATAGTTAATGCCGTAAAAGAAAATTCTGATATAATAAAGCCGGTTAGGCCGAAGACGATCGCTAAGTCCCTTGCCATAGGGAACCCGGCAGACGGTTATTACGCCGTAAATACCGTAAAAGAATCGGGCGGGTGGGCCGAGTCGGTTAGCGATGAGGAGATCGTGGACGCGATAAAATTGCTCGCTGAAACAGAGGGCATATTCACTGAGACTGCCGGCGGGGTGACGTTGGGAGCCACAAAGAAACTCATCGCGCAGGGACGCATACCGAAAGATGAGGTGATAGTCGTCTCCATCACGGGCAATGGCCTCAAGACTCAAGAGGCGGTTATAGATAAGATAGGCAAACCGATCAAAATAAAGCCGTCATTAGAATCATTTGAAAAGTTAGTAAATGCTTAAATTGAAGGAGGAACAAAGCTATGGGCATTAAAGTAAGAATACCGACACCGTTACAGAAACTCACTAAGGATAAAGAAGTTGTTGAGTGCGAGGCAAATGACGTAAAGGGCCTCGTTGAGGACCTGGAGAAGAGATACCCAGGGATAAAGACGCGTCTATGCGACGACGGCGGAAAACTTCGCAAGTTTATAAATATTTACGTAAACGATGAGGATATAAGATTCCTCAAGATGGACCAGACACCTTTAAAGGACGGCGACGAGGTTTCAATAATCCCGGCGATAGCCGGCGGGTAAAAATTTATGAACATAGTCTTAGTCGGAAATCCGAATGTAGGGAAGAGCGTCATATTCAATGCCCTTACGGGGAGATATGTCACTGTATCGAATTATCCCGGAACGACTGTCGAGATATCAAAAGGCATAGGTAAATTCGCGGGCCAAAAAATTCAAATATTAGATACGCCCGGCATAAACAGTTTGGTCCCGTATTCAGAAGACGAAAAAGTGACAAAGGATATCCTTTCTAAGAGCGACGTTGCGGCCATAGTCCACGTCGCGGACTCTAAAAACCTGAAGCGCTCGCTTCTTCTGACGCTTGACCTCATGGAGTTAAAAACACCCATGGTCCTGAATTTAAATATGGCCGATGAGGCGAAAGAGCACGGCATAAAGATAGACACAAAGAAATTATCCGAAAAATTAGGGATAGATGTCGTTGAGACCGTGGCCATAACCGGAGAAGGCGTAGGTAAATTGAAAGATTCTATTCAAAGGGCCAGGGTCCCTCAAGGTCTCTTATCGCAGGGATTAGTCGAGACACATCATTTCCAAAGGCCCATGGATATAGTATCGTTAAATAAAAAGAATAAGATAATAGATAATATATTGAGCGGTGTATTAACCGTCTCAAAACATTTAAAGAAAAGCGTCGCGGAGGCGATAGGCAGGATTACCACAAGGCCCATTACGGGCATACCTTTTCTCATCGTCATTCTCATTATTATGTATAAATTCGTAGGTCAATTCGCGGCCGGCACCGCGGTTGATTTTTTTGAGGAAACGGTCTTCGGAAAATACCTGACGCCGTTCTTTGTTCATCTCGCGACGAGATTCATACCGATAAATCTTATAAGAGAATTTTTGATAGGCGATTATGGGGTAATCTCAATGGCCGTCACGTACGCGTTCGCGATAATATTTCCGATAGTGACGGCATTCTTTCTTTTCTTCGGCATACTTGAAGATACGGGGTATCTACCGAGATTATCCGTATTATCCGATAGGATCTTCAGGGTAATAGGCCTGAACGGCCGGGCGATATTGCCTGTAATATTGGGATTAGGGTGCGGGACAATGGCGACTTTGACCGCGAGGATACTCGACACAAAAAAGGAGCGAATTCTGGTGAATCTTCTGCTTGCCCTCGCGATACCTTGTTCGGCCCAGTTAGGCGTGATCATGGGCATACTTGGGAGCATGTCTCGAAACGCCACCGCGCTCTGGATCGGCGTTATACTTTCCGTTATGATTATCGTTGGTTTCGTCTCGTCAAAGATAATACCGGGGTCGCGCTCGCCCTTCATTCAGGAGATACCGCCCATTCGCATGCCTCAGATTGGCAACATCGTGACAAAGACCCTGGCGCGCTTAAAATGGTATCTAAAGGAGGCAGTGCCGTTATTCATATTGGGAACGATAGCGCTTTTTGTATTTGATAAGTTTGGCATCCTTAAGGTCATAGAAAATATCTTTCGCCCGATCGTTGTAGGGTTATTGGGATTGCCGGAGAAAGTGACGGAGGTCTTCATCATCGGATTCTTAAGAAGGGATTATGGCGCCGCAGGGCTCTTTCAACTTTCGAAGACAGGCATACTCGACACGATTCAAATTCTGGTCTCAATAGTTGTGATAACGCTCTTCGTTCCCTGCATCGCGCAGTTTTTTGTGACAATCAAAGAAAGGGGAATGAAGGTCGCCGCTCTCATAGGAGGATTCGTCTTTGTATTCGCCTTTTTAGTCGGCGGAGTTTTGAATTTTGTCCTTCGGCAGTTAGTGAGCCGCGGGATAACGGTGATATAAGGAGAAATACATGGAACGGACGCAGAAGATAGAGGAAAGCTTGAGCATAGTCTGGGAAGAACGGGAGAAGAAAAATTACGACAAGACGGATATCTCAGGCAAGATATCAGCAAAGGTCGAAGAGGATTTATTAGACGATTTGGTCAAAATGGATTATCTTCTTCTTGAGAAGAACAACGTTAAATTTACTAACGCGGGTGAGCGAGCGGCAAAGGACGTCATTAGACGCCAGCGCTTGGCTGAACGACTCTTGGCGGATGTCTTGGAAGTTGGCCGGCAGGATGTGGACTCTTTAGCTTGCGAATTCGAACATATATTATCAAAAGAGGTGGAGGAAAGCATCTGTACCCTTTTAGGGCATCCGAAGGAGTGTCCGCACGGCCTTTCGATACCCCAAGGGATGTGCTGCGAAAAGGCAAAAGACGAACTCGAGAGCATAGTAGTGCCTCTTGCGAAACTTTCGCCGGGAGAGACCGGCAAAGTGGTTTATGTCTTGACACGAACGCACCCGCAGTTGCATAAATTGATGTCGTTTGGAGTCGTTCCCGGGGCCAGGGTCTTTATTCATCAGGTATTTCCTTCATTTGTCATTCAGGTCGAAGAGACGCAGGTCGCGTTAGAGGAAGATATCGCGAATGAGATTTTTGTTAAGAGGCTGCATTAAATTTAAACAATGTGAGGTAAAGAAATGTTACGAGAAGATCAGATAGAGAGATATTCAAGGCAGATTATCCTGCCTAACGTAGGAGGAAAAGGCCAGGAAAAATTGCTGAACGCGAAGGTTCTTGTTATAGGCGCCGGAGGCCTAGGCTCACCCGCGAGTCTATATCTTGCGGCGGCAGGGATAGGGAAATTAGGCATCGTTGATTCAGACGCGGTGGAATTGAATAATCTACAGCGCCAGATTTTACATTCTACCAAAGAGGTCGGAAGGCCAAAGGTTGAATCCGCGAGAGATAGGCTCTCCGCGATAAATACGGATATTGAGGTTATCCCTATAAAGAAACGCCTTACATCGGAAAACATACTAGATGTTATCAAGGATTATGATATAATTCTAGACGGCTCGGACAATTTTCCGACCAGGTATTTGGTGAATGATGCCTGCGTCTTATCGAATAAGACGCTCTCGCACGGCGGGATATTCAGGTTCGACGGCCAGGCGATAACGATAATCCCGGGCAAGAGCCCTTGTTATAGGTGCCTATTTCCGGAACCGCCGCCTCCGGGCGCTGTCCCCGGTTGTCAGGAGGCAGGGATACTCGGCGCGGTCGCGGGCGTAATCGGCGTGATTCAAGCCAATGAGGTTCTGAAATTGATTTTAGGGATAGGCGAGCCGCTGGCAGGGCGCCTCTTAATATTCAACGCGCTCGACTCGTCATTCAGAATAGTAAAGGTCCCGAAAAACAAAGATTGTCCGATTTGTGGGGAGAGCCCAACGATAAAGAAGTTGATAGATTACGAGGAGTTTTGTCAATTGAGGAAGAAGGGGGGGAGGGGGAGATAATGGCGAAGAAAATAGTGAAGTTGACGTTTCTAAGGGACTCGGTG
>MHFL01000064.1:39380-44397 GCA_001804165.1 Omnitrophica bacterium RIFCSPLOWO2_01_FULL_45_10
AACCTTGAAAAAGGGCTTCAGTATCTAAAGAAGAAAGGCGTCGTAGTCGAGCCAATAGTTGGGGATATCATAGAATAGATGGAGCATTTCATTCATATAGTCTTACATTACCTCAAAGAGATAATTCCCGCTCTGGCGATAGGATTTTTTATAAGCGGCTTGGTTCACGAGTTCATTCCCGAAGATATAGTTCTAAAGTATTTAGGCGCGAAAGGGATCAAGCCGATATTGTATTCTACATTGATAGGCACATTCCTGCCGGTATGCTGTTGGGGCACTCTGCCAATCGCGGTGAGTTTCTACAAGAAGGGCGCGCGCCTTGGCCCGATTCTATCTTTTTTGATAGCGACTCCCGCAACCTCTATCAGCGCGCTACTCGTAGCGTATAGCGTCCTCGGCCTTCAGTTTACCGCGTATATCTTCTTCGCGGTCATTGTGATGGGCGTTGTAGTAGGATTGATAGGTAATACGATTAAATATACGCCAAAAGGGCTTAAGGAAGAGGATATATGTCCGCACTGCAAATTAGATTCGAGCCACATCCACACCCATAAGAAGACCCCCTTTCAAAGGGTAATTTCTATTTTAAAATACGCCTACATCGAACTTCCAAAGGAGATAGGCGTGGAGTTATTCCTCGGGCTCATCCTGGCGGCTTTAGTATCGACATTCGTTCCGATAGGCAGATTGATCCGGCTCTACTTAAGCGGATGGCTCAGCTACATATTTAGCGTAATATTCGGCATCATAATGTACATATGCTCGACCGCGACCGTGCCTTTAGTCGACAGCCTCATAAAACAGGGGATGAATCCGGGCGCGGGAATGACCTTGCTCTTAATCGGCCCTGTAACAAGTTACGGGACGTTATTGGTCCTGAGAAAGGAGTTTGGCATGAAGGTATTGACTATATTCTTGGTTTCCCTAACCGTCATCTCGCTCTTATTAGGTTTAGGTTTTCAAGTTTTACAAGGAAATAGTCTTCGCGCGGATGAGCCGGCATTATCTAATGTCAAAGAGGTTAACTTAGAGGCGTTCCAATATGGGTTCTCTCCAGACCCCTTGGTGATAAAAAAAGGCGAAGATGTAAAGCTCGTCATCACTTCCCGCGATGTTACTCATGGCGTACACATAAAAGAATATAACATAAACGTAGCGGCCAAAAAGGGCGAGACGTCTTACGCGGAGTTCCTGCCTGGTAAAGCGGGCGAGTTTGAGATTATATGCTCCATCTATTGCGGCTCTGGCCACAATAGCATGAAAGGCAAATTAATCGTCAAGGAATGAGGATTTTGCTTGAAAGATAAGAGAATTATCGTAGCGCTGCTTTTAACAGCTCTATTCGTTATAAAGATACCTCAAGAGGGGTGGCGTTTTATATTCTGGGTATTGGGCGGGGTTTCATTCTCCGCGATGTTAGATTTTTTTATCAATAAAGTAATTTTTAAAAAAGTCATCCTGCCAAAAAGCGCTGTCATCACGGGATTCATAGTCTCAGGAGTATTAGACCACCATCAAGACTGGCTTATCCTCATCCTTTTTTGCGCCTTAGCGATAATCTCCAAACATATAATTAAATTCAAAGGGCATCATATCTTTAACCCCGCCAACTTTGGCCTCTTCTTTGCCGCGCTTTTTAAACTACCGCTTACATGGAAGATAGAATCGAATATTTTTTTAATCATCGTCGTAGGTTTATATCTCGCTTACTTCTATAAGAAACTCTTTCACGTTGCAGGATTTCTCCTCTTCTTTATTACGTTATCCTCGGTGGTAGCGATAAATGCATTCGCCATAATCAGTTGGTTCTTCATATTCATCATGCTGATAGAGCCGAAGACCTCCGGATACGGCATTGTGAGGGGATTCGTCTTTGGCAGTATCGCCGGCACCGCCTCATTTTTACTCTTTAGGTTTATCCCCACCATAGACTTCTTCGTAACCGCTCTTTTTATCGCCAACGCCTTCAATCCTATCCTAGAGAAGATAAAACGGTAAGATAAAAAATTTTGAGATGTAACTTGACATACCATAGGGGGGTATGGTATACTTATGTATTAGTTACGAATTGTTGAGAGGAGGTGTTTAGTAATGGCGCGGAATCACATTAGGTATCTGCTTAGACCCGTGGCGCATTGTAAAGAGGGTTGTTGTAAAGAGTCCTGGGCATGACGCAAAACTGCCTGTATTTTTATAACAAGAAATAATGTGTTTACAGAAAAACCGTCATTGCGAGGACGAAGTCCGAAGCAATCTCGCTTTGAGATTGCTTCGTCGGAAGATAGTCTTACACAATCCTCCTCGCAATGACACGAGAAGAGTTTTCAATGCTCTCAGTTTAATCTTGGAAAGGAGGCTGGCTAAGATGTTTAGACGAACGACTACAATATTAGGTATAGCGGCCATTATAATCTGTATGGCCAGGGGTGCTTTCGCCATGATGGGCTGCGATATGGGAGGCAGCGAAAAGTCCGGTATGGCGCACGCACAGGATGTGAAGGAAACTTCAAAGGCAGTTGAAGTCGGCAACAAAACCTGTCCTATGACAGGCGAAGCGATCGATGAGAAGACAAAAGCAACCTATGAATATAACGGTAAGGCCTATAACTTCTGCTGTTCGATGTGCATTGATGGGTTCAAAAAGGACCCCGAAAAATATTCTGCAAAAGCGGAAAAGGAATAAAAAGTAGTAAAAAATGACATGAAGATGAAAAAAGGGACCACACACGAGGAACAACTGCTTTACCTGAAGAAAATAGAAGGGCAGATTCGCGGCATACAGAAGATGATAGACGACAGACGTTACTGCGTCGATATACTGACGCAGCTTCATTCCGTGCTTGGCGCGATTCTAAAAGTAGAAGAGAATATCTTTAAGAAACATTTGGAGGGATGTATTAGAGGCGCACTAATGGGCAAGTCTGAGCTTGAGAGGAAGAAGAAGATAGACGAGGTTTTGGAGTTAATAGCGAAACTGAGAAGAGTTTGATAAAAGGATTCTAAAGGGGGGGGGGAATGGAGACTGTAAAACCGGCATATAAGATGTTGCTCATCGCGGCTATTGTTGTATATGTTATCGGAGTTACGATTGCGCTGTCCGATCTATATAAAAAGGTTGGCACTATAGAGCATACGTTATGCCACATTGAGGTAGTGGACCACCAGAAGCATTAAAATTTGAATTGGCAGTTTTCATGTGATAGACTTACCTTATAAAATAAGATTATGAGAGAAAAGAGCCATTTCCTATACATAGTTTTATTTGTATCTTTCCTTCTCTTCCTGCCTCAAGCCAAGGCAGAGGATGAAGTTCTGTCCCTGAAGGCTTCGGTCGAGAAGGCGGCAAAGTCAAACCCTGAGATTTTATCCGCGAAGAGGGCGTATGAGGCTCAAGCCGCTAAAATCTGGCCGGCGGCGAGTCTAAACGACCCTGTTTTAGAATTGGAATACGATAAACTATATGCGGACAGGCAGCTCATGGGGGACCCGATGAAGACCTACGCGATCTCGCAGGAGATACCGTTCCCCACGAAACTCTACCTGCGCGCCAGGATCGCCTCAAAGTTGGCCAAGGCCGCGTACCAAAATTATAAGGCGAAGGAGCGCGAGGTAATCTCTAAGGTTAAGAGCGCGTATTCGGAACTCTTTATCATATATAAATCGACAGAACTCCAGAAAGAGAATAAGCAGGTCCTCGAACAATTTTCCTCCACAGCCACTACGCGATATTCCGTCGGAAAGGTAACCCAGGCAGACGCGTTAAAGGCGCAGGTAGAACTGGCCAAGATCGATAACGAACTTATCATGCTCGAGCAGCGCCGCCTTACCCAGCAGGCCCAACTCAACGTTCTGCGCAATATGGACCCAAAAGTTGAGATAGGCATGCCGTCCCCCGAAGGCGCGATCAAGTTTACTCGTTCATTGGAAGAATTTTATGACTTGGCGAAGTTGAATAATCCGGAGCTGAGATCCTATCGTCATGCGATTGAAAAAGGGGAAGCCGCCTATGGCCTGTCTTTGAATGAATTTATGCCTGATTTCATGGTGAAATTTAAACAGATGTATAGAAAGGATGGATTTGAAGAAGATGCCTGGATGGGGATGGTAGGTGTGAGCGTGCCGATATGGTTTTTCCAAAAGCAGGTTTTCGGAGTCAAAGAGATGAAGGCGGAACTCGAAATGTTAGAGGCCGAATTTAGGCAAAAAGAGAATGCGGTGCTCTTCGATATAAGGGATTCTTACGCGAGGGTCGAGGCGAATAAGAAGCTGGTGGAGTTATACGAGACCGCGTTCATCCCTCAGGCAGACGAGACCGTGACTGCCGCGTTGAGGGGCTATGAGTCCGAGAAAACGGATTTTCTCACTCTTCTCGACAGCCAGAGGATGCTCATAGAATTTAAATTGGAGCACTACAAGGCAATCCTTAACTTGAGGATAGCCCTCGCGGACCTTGAGAGGTCCGTCGGCATAGATATAGAAGAGTAGCTTGAAATAAAGATCAATTGTCAGAAGCGTCTAAGACGATGTTGTAGGGCACCTTTAAAGGTGCCCTACAACTCTAACTAAAAGAGGTACCATGCTAAAAAATAAAAGACTAATTCCGTACATAATCTTAGTTCTATTTTTGATTTTGCCAATCACGTTGACAGCGTCAGGCTGCGGCCGAGTAGGTTCAAGGCAAGAAAAGGCAGTATACTATTGCCCGATGCATCCTACATATACATCTGACAGGCCCGGCGATTGCCCGATATGCAACATGAAGTTAGTGAAGCGCGAGTCAGAACCCCAAGAAAAAGGGCTTGAACCGCCGAAAAGGCAAGATAAACATGAAGGCCACATCATGCAAACTAAAGTCCAGCCGGCCAAAGAGAAGACCATCGAAGAGGTCTGTATCGAGCATCTCTGCACCATGAATAACTGTCCCATGCGTGTTGCGACAATTCTCAGGCCCGGCGAAAGAGTAATATGCCCAATATGCGGGGAAGTGATATCAACATCGACCGGCAAAGTGGTTGAG